>JAYUTS010000149.1:0-7608 GCA_043754995.1 Chitinophagaceae bacterium | reverse complement strand
TCTCTGAGTTTCTCATGAATGGATTTCAATGCTTCTTCGCTTACATCATCAATTAATAAGTTCAACCCTTCTTTTACCTCTTTTAAATTCGGCTTGAATACATCAACAGCTTTATAGCTGAAGAAATTTTTTCGTTTTGGATCTACTGTTGTAATGATTCCGTGATGCCTGCATAAATCAATTGCTTTTTGAATAACCAATTCAGTGAGTACACCTTTATTATAATCTTCAAAAATGAGCACATCCGGTTTTTCCTGTGCAATAAAAGTTTGTAATGCCAGGATCAACCTTTTCTCGTCTTCAAACCACAGATCATGAGTAATTTCATTATCTAACCGCATCATTTGCTGGTTACGGCTGATGATCCTAGTTTTATTGGTTGTGATACGCTTTGGGCTGCTGAGTAAGAAATCTGTTTTGATATTTTTTTCATCCAGTAATTGGCGCAACATTTTTCCTTCATCATCATTGCCAACAACACTCAACATGGATACAGTTGCTCCGAGCGAAGCAATGTTCAATGCTACATTGGCTGCACCACCAATGCGGTATTCTTTCTGATCTAATGAAACAATGGGAACAGGTGCTTCAGGTGAAATACGATCCACATGACCCCACATATAGGTATCAAGCATAACGTCACCAATTACTCCAACCTTAAGTTTTGTTAGTTGTTCAAATAACTGATCAAAGTTCACAGCACTCATACTTTTTAAGCGGATTTCTTTTTGGTTGCTACTGCAAGATAATAAACAGGAATACCGATCAGTACAATAATTAATCCCGGCCAGGTAAATTCAGGCTTAAAGACGATTAAGAGGATGCAAAATGCAAGCCCCATGATGATATACAAGATCGGTAATAAGGGATAACCAAATGCTTTATACGGCCGTTCAATATCGGGTCGCTTTTTTCGAAGGATGAAAATACCTGCAATGGTGAGCATATAAAATAACACCACCACAAATGAAATCATATCCAGAAGCTGACCATACTTACCACTCACACTCCATAAACAGGCAATGATACACTGCACCCATAAACTCCATTGCGGTACTGCAAACTTATTCAGTTCACCTGCCTGTTTAAAAAACAATCCATCCTTTGCCATGGTATAATATACCCTTGCCCCGGCAAGGATCAATCCATTATTACAACCAAAGGTTGAAACCATGATCATCAATGCAATGATGATGGTACCGGCATTACCAAAGATGACGTTTGATGCCGCAACGGCCACCCTGTCTTTTTCTGCTGATGCTATTTCCTGTAGTGGAAGAACTGCTGTGTACATCACATTTGCAGAAACATAAATAATCGTAACGATCAAGGTGCCCAGGAATAGACTCAATCCAATATTTCGTTTGGGATTTTTTATTTCACCTGCAATGAATGTAACATTGTTCCATGCATCACTGCTGAAGATAGAGCCTACCATAGCAGCAGCAATTGCTCCTAAAGCTGCAATAGTTGTATAACTGGCCGTAGTTCCATCTTTACCTAATGATTGAATATTCCATGCATCAGTCCAGTTAGCTGACCATACATCGCCTTTCATTAAGATCAAACCAAAAATGATGAGGCCAAATAAGCTCAGCAGTTTTGTAACAGTAAAAGTTGTTTGAATATATTTTCCTTCTTTCACACCTCTTGTATTAATAAAGGTGAGCAGGATAATCAATGCTATGGAAACAAGTTGTGCAGGAGAAATTTTAATGAAGCCCAAATCAAACGCTACAAGATCTTCACTTACACCAGGAATTAAATAAGCCAGGAATTTTGAGAAGGCAACGCCAACCGCAGCAATGGTGGCTGTTTGAATAACAGTAAAGAAACTCCAGCCATATAAAAATCCAAGCAATGGATTATATGCTTCTTTCAGATAAACGTACTGTCCGCCTGCTTTGGGATACATCCCACTTAATTCGCCATAACTTACTGCTGCTGTTAATGTCATAAATCCGGTGAGCAACCATACAACAATCAGCCAACCGGCACTCCCAACGTTTCTTGTAATATCGGCACTTACAATAAAGATACCCGAGCCGATCATAGAACCGGCTACAACCATTGTTGCATCAAATAAACTGAGCGACGGTTTAAATTCTTTTTCTGAAGACATAGCAATGATTTGGTTTCAAAAATTGAAACGGAAGATAAGGATTAATCTGAAACCTTATTTCTTCCTGGTTTGGCGGTAGGCATCATTGAGCCCTTTTACTACCTCAGTGGTAATATTGAAAGCGGAGTCTTTGTAATAGAGTGTGAGATTTCCTTCTCCTGTTGAGAAAATGAAATTGTATTTGCCCGTCCTGTTATATTCTTTGAGATAATCGTTGATTCGTTTCTGGATATCATCGATGGCTTTAGCCTGGTTTTCCAGGTGCTGGCTCTGCAATGTTTGCTGGCGCTGACCAATTTGCTGATACCTTGTTTGATACTCCTGTTGAAACTTTTCAGCATCAACCTGTGTAATGGCCTGGCCTTTCTTTAAAAATTCAATGCGGTCTTTTTCAAGTTTATTTAATTCACTCTGGATCTGGTTTTCAATGCGCAGCTTATCCCTTTCAATATCATCATTCTTGAGCTTAAAATACTCGTAATATTTTTGAATGGAGTCAAGATCAATATAAGCTACACGTAATTGCTGTGGTGGAACAGAAGCAGTATCTCTTGTACCGGCTATCACAGCAGGCACTGCAGTAACTTTTTTTCCGGAGAAATGCAACACAAACAACACTGCTACAGCAGCAGTAAGCAACAACAATAATACAGTTTGAAAACTTTTCATAATCAGGTGAGCAAAGTAAAGGAATATGAACGAGTGATAAAAATTGACTTTAATTTTAGGATACTGTTAACAGCAAAAAAGAGTCCCCCGTTTTCGGAGGACTCTCATCTTATATCATCTTATGAATTATTCTTCTTCATCAAAGCTCATAGCTTCTTTGGTTGTAAGCAATAATTCATATTCTTCTTTGCTACCAACGATCATGTTTTCAAATTCACGCAAACCTGTACCTGCAGGGATCGGGTGACCAGTAATAACGTTTTCTTTCAAGCCCAACAGCTCATCTGTTTTACCTTCAATAGCTGCGGTGCTTAATACCTTGGTTGTTTCCTGGAATGATGCAGCAGAAATCCAGCTTTGTACGCCCAATGAAGCTTTGGTGATACCAAGCAACACCGGTTGTGCTGTAGATGAATGCGCATCTCTCACTTCAATCAGTTTCTTATCTGCACGGCGTAACTGGCTGTTCTCTTCACGGTATTCACGAACAGTTACAATCTGGCCCGGACGAACCTTGTGACTATCACCCGGATCTGTAACTACTTTCTTATCAAAGATCCGATCGTTCTCTTCATTAAATTCAAAACGATCAACCAGGTCTTCTTCTAAGAATTTCGTATCACCGGCGTCAATGATCTCTACTTTCTTCATCATTTGACGAACGATCACTTCAATATGTTTATCATTAATTCTTACACCCTGTAAACGATATACTTCCTGAATTTCATTCACCACATATTCCTGTACAGCAAAAGGTCCTTTAATGGTTAAGATATCAGCCGGTGCAATTGCCCCATCACTTAAAGGAATACCTGCTTTAATAAAATCACCTTCCTGTGCAAGGATCTGGCGTGTAAGAGGTACAAGATATTTCTTGGTTACATCATCCTTACTTGTAACGATGATCTCCCTGTTACCACGCTTGATGGAACCAAAGGTAACCACACCATCAATTTCAGAAACAACAGCCGGGTTACCGGGGTTTCTTGCTTCAAACAGTTCAGTTACACGTGGCAGACCACCTGTGATATCACGAAGCTTACCGAGTACACGTGGAATTTTCACCAATACCTGTCCTGCGGTAACTTGTTCACCTTCTTCGATCACAATGTGTGAACCTACCGGCAGGTTGTATGATTTTACATCTTTGCCTCCTTCAACTAAAATAGCAGGGATCTTTGTTTTATCTTTTGTTTCAATAACTACTTTTTCACGATGACCTGTTTGTTCATCGGCCTGCTCACGGTAAGTAATACCATCCAGGATATTTTCTAATTTAATTGTACCTGCAATTTCTGCAACAATAACATTATTGAACGGATCCCATGTACAGATGATTTCACCTTTCTTGATCTGGTGGCCTTCTTTTACTGAAAGTGTTGCACCATATGGAATGTTGTTAGTAATCAACAGGCGATCATTCTTTACATCCATGATCCTTACTTCACCCGTACGACCGATAACTAATTGAACTTTGTTGCCTTCATTGTTTACTGCATTTACAGTACGCAAACCATCAAATTGAATAGTACCATCAAATTTTGCAGGCAATGATGATTCAACCGAAGCAGAACCAGCAACACCACCTACGTGGAAGGTACGGAGTGTTAACTGCGTGCCCGGTTCACCAATTGATTGTGCAGCAATGATACCAACTGCATCACCCTTCTGTGCAATTGCACCGGTAGCAAGGTTTTTACCATAACACTTTACACACACACCACGCTTGCTTTCGCAGGTTAATACAGAACGTATTTCAACTGTTTCAATACCACTTTCTTCAATTTGTTTGGCAATAGCTGATGAAATTTCCGAACCTCCGGCAACAATCAACGCATCTGATTGCGGCTCATACACATCATGCAACGATGTACGTCCTTCAATACGATCGCTCAATGGTTCAATAACATCTTCATTATCTTTTAATGCACTGGTTGCAATACCACGCAGTGTTCCGCAATCTTCATCTTTAATTACCACATCCTGTGCAACGTCAACCAAACGACGGGTTAAGTAACCTGCATCTGCTGTCTTCAAGGCAGTATCGGCCAAACCTTTACGGGCACCGTGTGTAGAGATGAAATAATCCAATACACTCAAGCCATCTTTAAAGTTGCTCAATACAGGGTTTTCAATGATCTCACTTCCGGTAGAACCTGATTTTCTTGGCTTCGCCATCAAACCTCTGATACCAGCGAGCTGTTTTACCTGTTGCTTACTACCACGGGCTCCACTATCCAGCATCATAAACACAGAGTTGAATCCTTGTTTATCATTGGCCATTTCACGGATCAATGTTTCTGTTACACGTGTATCAACACGACTCCAGATATCAATGATCTGGTTATAACGTTCATTGTTGGTGATCAAACCCATATTATAACTATCCCATACTTCATTTACTTCGCCTTGTGCATTTTCAACAAGTTGTTCTTTTATTTCAGGAACAAGCAGATCGTTAATGTTGAACGATAACCCACCCTGGAAGGCTGTACGGAAACCAAGTGTTTTAATGTCATCCAGAAACTTTGCAGTTTTTGGAACGTTGGTGATTTCAATAATATCACCAATGATTTCACGCAGATTCTTTTTCGTGAGTAATGTATTTACAAAACCTACTTCTTTTGGAACAAACTGGTTAAAGATTACACGACCAACTGTTGTTTCAGTAAGCTTATTAACGATCAGCCCGTTTTCACGCACATTCAAACGCACTCTGATCCATGCATGCAGATCAATTTGTTTTTCGTTATAAGCTATAATCACTTCTTCAGGTGAATAGAATGCTTTGCCTTGTCCTTTTACAATTTCAGTATCAGTTGTTTTCTTTCCTTTAGAAATATAATACAATCCCAATACCATGTCCTGAGAAGGAAGTGTGATAGGTGTACCATTCTGCGGGTTCAAAATGTTGTGTGATGCAAGCATCAACAACTGTGCTTCTAATACAGCAGCATTACTCAACGGAACGTGTACCGCCATCTGATCACCATCAAAATCGGCGTTGAATGCAGAACATACCAACGGGTGCAATTGAATGGCTTTACCTTCAATCAACTTCGGTTGAAAAGCCTGGATAGATAAACGGTGCAGTGTTGGGGCACGGTTCAACATGATCGGGTGACCTTTCAATATATTTTCAAGAATATCCCAAACAACGGCTTCTTTCTTATCAACTAATTTTCTTGCGCTCTTCACCGTTTTAACGATTCCTCTTTCAATCAGTTTGCGAATGATAAATGGCTTGAACAATTCTGCCGCCATATCTTTTGGCAAACCGCACTCATGCAATTTCAATTCAGGACCTACCACGATAACCGAACGACCAGAATAGTCAACACGTTTACCAAGAAGGTTCTGACGGAAACGACCTTGCTTACCCTTCAACACATCGCTCAACGATTTCAATGCACGGCCACCTTCTGCTTTAACAGCATTCGATTTTCTTGAGTTATCAAATAAGCTGTCAATTGCTTCCTGTAACATACGTTTTTCGTTACGCAGGATTACTTCAGGAGCTTTAATTTCCAGCAAACGCTTCAAACGATTATTACGAATAATTACACGACGGTATAAATCATTCAAATCAGAAGATGCAAAACGGCCGCCATCCAATGGAACTAACGGACGCAGCTCAGGTGGTATAACAGGAATGTATTGCATCACCATCCACTCAGGGCGGTTAGTGATTCTTAAATTGGCATCACGGAAAGCTTCTACAACGCTCAAACGTTTCAATGCATCTGCTTTACGTTGCTGTGAAGTTTCAGTTGCTGCTGCATTACGCAAATCATAACTCAACTGATCAAGATCAATACGCTGCAACATATCATGCACCGCTTCAGCACCCATCTTGGCGATGAATTTCATTGGATCTTCATCGGGTAAGTACTGGTTATCTTTTGGTAAAGTATCCAGCATATCGAGGTATTCTTCTTCAGTAAGAAGATCACCCATCTTCATGGTTTCTTTAATACCCGGTTGAATTACCACATAGCGTTCGTAGTAAACAATGGTTTCTAATTTCTTAGAACTTACACCTAACAGGTAACCAATTTTATTGGGTAATGATTTGAAATACCAGATATGAACAACGGGCACAACTAATTTGATGTGACCCATTCTTTCACGACGCACTTTCTTTTCCGTTACTTCCACACCGCAACGATCGCACACAATACCCTTATAACGGATACGCTTGTATTTACCACAGGCACATTCAAAATCTTTTACCGGCCCGAAAATCCTTTCGCAAAACAAGCCATCACGTTCAGGTTTGTAAGTACGATAGTTAATGGTTTCAGGTTTTAACACTTCACCAAAGCTGCGCTCCAGGATTGTATCAGGAGATGCAAGTCCAATAGTGATTTTTGAAAAAACTGGCCTTTGACGATTCTCTTTTCTGAATGACATATTTATTTAGCTTTTAGCTTTTAGCTACAGGCTGTAAGCGAGTAACCAAATGATTTAATTCCTGATTATGTTTCAAAAAGCTCACAGCTAAAAGCTGCAAGCTCATAGCTTGATTTTTACTCTTCAAATCTCAGGTCAAGTCCCAATCCTCTTAATTCATGAACCAATACATTGAATGATTCAGGAATACCCGGTCTTGGAACGTTATCACCTTTTACGATGGCTTCATAAGTTTTTGCACGACCCATGATGTCATCTGATTTAAGCGTTAATAACTCCTGTAAGATGTTGGACGCACCATATGCTTCCAATGCCCAAACTTCCATTTCACCAAAACGCTGACCACCGAACTGTGCTTTACCACCCAACGGTTGTTGCGTAATTAAACTGTATGGTCCTATAGA
>JAYUTS010000148.1:0-19759 GCA_043754995.1 Chitinophagaceae bacterium | reverse complement strand
TTAAAAACCAGGTTGTACTGGCAAGAAGATTTTGATCTAACTTATAAAGCCAATGATTTCCCGCAAAAAAATTATTTACCCTGTTAACGCACCGCTGCGCAAATATTTAAAAATATACCAGCGTGAACGCAAGCTTCCCGTCTCCTACCCACAGTTGAGATTTTTTACTGAATCACTACCGTTAATTGATCAAAAAGGGAAAGATACATTGTGGGAAACAGTGATGTATGCACAGGACCAGCTTCTTGAAATACATACTGCATTAAAGCAGGTGTATGCCATGCTCAAAGCAGGAGGTGATATTAAAGTGCAAAAGCATTTATATATTGAACGGATTGATTACTGCAGTTTCGGTAACAGTCATCCGTTCCGCATCAAGATCGTTAACAGTTATAACGATGTACATGATTATTTCTATATTAAAATTCCAGATGCTTCAAGAGTATATGGGTTGGAGTTGGAACATATTCTATCGCCCAACCAGTTAAACTATATCGTTGATGAACATACATTGGTAGAAGAACACATAGCAGGTATTCCCGGCGATGTGTTCTTGCCTCTCTACAGCACCAGGCCCGAGTTTAATCCAAAACGTATTGCCAAAGAATTTGTGAAATTCAATGAACGTTGTTTTGTCCGGTTACTCGGTGATATGCGTGCTTACAATTTTGTATTTGATATTACACCCGACTTTGATGATTTCCAGTTCCGCATCAGGGCCATTGATTTTGATCAGCAGTTTTTTGAAGGTAGTTTGAAAATTTACTTGCCACAATATTTTAAAGAAAACTCTCCCTATGTTGAAATGGCTTTGAAACATTTTAATAAAGATGTGATGATCCAGTACCAGCAGGAAGAACGGGCACTCATTACAAGAAGGATAAAGGAAGAACGTTACCGTTTAACAGATCTGCGGGATGTGTTGGTGAAAGACGAAATTTCTACAACAGAAAAAATCAGGCAGCTTGGTTTTGAACTGGCGGAGTATTACCACGATCCTGTGTTTGGACGATGCACAAGTATGGGAGAGCTGATTGACCGGAGTTTGAAACGGGTGCTAATTACTACACATATAAAAAGCCCCCTTTAGCTAAGGAGGCTTTTCTTCAATACGATCAATTAGATTTATACCAGCTCAATATCAAAATTCACCAACTGTACAAACTGCTGAATACGTTCTGCAATATCTTCTTTTGAAATTTCTTTTAAACGGATGGTACCGAATTTCTCCACGCAAAAACTGGCCATGGCACTTCCTACAATGATGGCTGTTTTCATATTTTCGAAACTGATGTCTTTGGTTTTAGCAATATGACCAATAAATCCACCGGCAAAGGTATCGCCTGCACCGGTTGGGTCAAACACTTCTTCTAACGGTAAAGCGGGAGCGAAGAAGACTTTGTCTTCATGAAACAACAACGCTCCATGTTCGCCTTTTTTGATGATGAGATATTTCGGACCCATATTCATAATTATTTTGGCAGCTTTCACCAGGGAGAACTGGGCACTTAATTGTCTTGCTTCACTATCATTCACCATCAATACATCCACCTTGCTTAATACCTTCTCCAGGTCAGCCATCGCTGTTTCCATCCAGAAATTCATGGTATCCAATACAACTAACTTCGGTTTGGTTTTCATTTGATTGATTACTGAATTTTGTACAGCCGGAACTAAATTTCCCAACATCAGAAACTCACAATCCTGGTAACTGTCAGGAACAACCGGGTTAAAATCGGCCAGTACATTTAATTGCGTTTCCAGCGTATCACGGGTATTCATATCCAGGTGATACTTCCCACTCCAGAAAAATGATTTTTCGTTTTGTTTAATTTCAACTCCCTCCATCTGAACACCTCTGGCTTCCAGCATTTGCAGTTCTTCTTTGGGAAAATCGCCACCTACAACCGATATCTGTTTGATAGGTTTTGTGAAATTAGAAGCGCTCCATGCTATATAAGTAGCAGCGCCACCAATAATCCTGTCACTTTTTCCAAAAGGGGTTTCAATTGCATCAAAGGCCATGGAACCAACAACAACTAAAGACATAATTTTTTATTTTTTAACGTGGCAAAGGTAACGGGAACAGGCTTATACCAATTAGATTTGTAAAATAGTCCATATTCTTCCGGTATAATGCCGACAGACATTCCATATCGCCAAAATGATTGAACTATTTAATATGTCTCGTCGGTATTACTTCAACAGGAATGAAATAAAAAAAGCGTTACCAATAAATTGATAATGCTTATATGAAAAACGAAAACTCCGCTTTATACCGATTGGACAAACAATATAGTCCAATATCGGCTATCGCCTCATTGTACTATTTGTTTGATACCATCGGCATTTACCACTGTAAGATTTATAAAATATTGGCATATTTTATAAATCACATTGGTATTACTTCTTGTCGCTGCGTACAAGATCGAAAAACTTATTGTCGCTCATACCGAGCCAGATCATATCAATCTGCCCGATATCAAATGCTTTGTCGAAACAGATATATTGAATGTGATTTTGCCCTGCCTCAACGGTCCAGGTACAGGAAAGTTCCCCTTCTTTGGCCTCAGTTGTATAGTTGTAAAACATTTCATTGTTTTTCAACTTAATGTAAATTTTGTAATCGCTCCATTTTAAAGGAGAAGCCCCCTCCTGGTTGATGACAGCCATACGAATCTTGGTATAGCCGGTACCATCATCACGGGTAATATATTCATTTTTGTTGACGTACACCCCAATGATGAAGTTGATGGTTTTGCTGGGGTTGGAAATGCTTTCATAATAATAATAATCGGTGCTTTGCGCTTTTACAGTTGCAGGTGCAGCCATCATAACAGCTACACAAATTACAGTAAGGAAGAGGAGTTTCTTTTTCATTTTATTGATTTTTGGTGCTGTAAATGTAAAGAAGCAAAAAGCAACCGCCTATACCTCCTGTTGGGTATTTTGCAAAAAGCCATCTAAACAATATATTTTTGCAGTATGGGAAAACTCAAAGTGCCAAAAAACGGCAACCGCAAAGACCTCATTGTAAAAGCAGGAGCTGCTCTTTTTCGTGAAAAAGGATTTGGTGCAGCCAGCATGCGTGACCTGGCAGAGAACTTAGGAATAGAAGCGGCCAGTCTTTACAATCATATCCGTTCCAAGAATGAAATTCTGGAGTCGGTATGTTTTAATGTAGCCAATCGGTTCAACACCCATTTTGATGAACTTGAAACAGGTACGCTCTCTCCCATTAAAAAAATAGAAACTTTGTTTCGCTTTCATATTCAACAGATGATTGATAATTATGAAGAGGTAATTGTAAGCGACCGGGAGTGGAAACACCTCGACGAACCATATCTTTCCAACTTTCGTATTCAACGACGCAATTACCGTAAACGTTTTGCAGCCATTATTGAAGAAGGGATGAAAAAAGCTGAGATCAAAAAGATTGATGCCCCAACCGCTGTTGTTATCCTGCTGCATTCAGTAAGCGGCATTGAAAGCTGGCATCGTTCCACTGCAAAGATCAGCGGAGCAGAACTGGAAGACAATATGATTATGATCATGATTGATGGTTTAAGAAAATAAGAACGCCTGCATGTCCATACACTTTCACCCTCTTGCAATAAAAGAGGTAAAAAAAGAAACCGCTGATTGTGTTTCTGTTTTATTTGATGTTCCCGAAAATTTACAAGAAGAGTTTCGCTTCACACAAGGCCAAAGCCTCACCATGCGTGCAATCATCAACGGTGAGGAAGTAAGAAGAACTTATTCTATCTGCAGCAGTGCAATTGAACAACAATTAAAAGTAGCTATTAAAAAAGTGGACGGTGGTTTATTTTCTGTTTTTGCAAATGATCAACTGAAGCATGCAGATGTGCTGGAAGTAATGCCCCCCATCGGCAGTTTTTATACAACGCTTCATCCATCACATCAAAAAAATTATATTGCTTTTGCTGCCGGCAGTGGTATTACACCGGTTCTTTCTATTATTAAAACAACATTGGCAACAGAACCAAATAGTTCGTTTACGTTGCTGTACGGAAACAAAAGCCGTTCTTCCATTATCTTTTTTGAAGAACTGGAAGGGTTGAAAAATAAATTCATCAACCGCTTTAACCTCATTCATATTTTAAGCAGGGAAAAAACAGATGCTGATCTGAATTTTGGAAGAATCAACAAAGAAAAATGCATTGCTCTCTTTAGTAAGTTGCTTGATATAAATGGAACGGATGAGTTTTTTATCTGTGGACCTGAAGACATGATCTTTTCTGTAAAAGATTTTTTAGAAAGCAAAGGCGTAACTGAAAAGAAAATTCATTTTGAGTTATTTACAACTCCCGGACAGAATAAAAAATACGAAGTAAGAAGTGCGAAGTACGAAGTAAGCGGACCGCAAAGTAATATCACTGTAAAATTAGATGGCAGAAGTTTTGATTTTACGATTCCTCTTAATAGCGAAACCTCTATTCTTGATGCAGCCATGCAACAAGGCGCCGATGTACCTTATGCCTGTAAAGGCGGTGTCTGCTGCACCTGTAAAGCCCGGCTCATTGAAGGTGAAGTAAAAATGGATGTTCACTGGGGGTTGGAACAGGAAGAAATTGAGCAGGGTTTTATCCTCACCTGCCAAAGCCACCCCATAACAGAAAAAGTAGTAGTTGATTTTGATGTGAAATAAACATCTGTCATACTCTTCAACAAAAATTCCAAACAGGCGTTAGCTTTCATTAATTTTGTGGTTCAATTACTATTGCTATGTCAGTACAGGATTTTGAACAACTCTTTCAAAGCAAAATAGATCAGGAGATCAAACTTGAACCAAAAGACTGGATGCCCGATGCATACCGTAAAACAAATATCCGGCAGATCAGCCAGCATGCACACAGTGAAATTGTGGGAATGCTTCCTGAAGGCAATTGGATCAGCCGTGCTCCTTCGCTGAAACGAAAAGCAATTCTTATTGCCAAAGTACAGGACGAAGCCG
Source organism: Chitinophagaceae bacterium (assembly GCA_043754995.1). Lineage (GTDB taxonomy): Bacteria > Bacteroidota > Bacteroidia > Chitinophagales > Chitinophagaceae > Lacibacter. The sequence continues at coordinate 14,784 of JAYUTS010000148.1, read as the reverse complement.
GTCATGGTTTGTATTTGTATTGTGCTGCAGAAACATTGGGCATGAGCAGGGAACAAATGATTGATGATCTCAACAGCGGCAAAGCAAAATATTCTTCCATTTTTAATTACCCCACCTTAACATGGGCCGACATGGGTGCCATTGGTTGGTTGGTTGATGGTGCTGCCATCTTAAACCAGGTGATGTTGTGCCGCACCAGTTATGGACCATATGCCAGAGCGATGGTTCGTATCTGTAAAGAAGAAAGTTTTCATCAGCGCCAGGGATTTGAATCATTGCTTGTTTTGTCTAAAGGAACTGTTGAACAAAAAGCGATGTGCCAGGATGCAATCAACCGTTGGTGGTGGCCAAGTTTAATGATGTTTGGTCCGAAGGATAGTGAAAGCACTAACAGCGATCAAAGCATGAAATGGAAGATCAAACGAAAAACAAATGATGAACTGCGTCAGCAGTTTATAGATATGTGTGTGGAGCAGGTAAAATTGTTAGGTATGACTTTACCTGATCCGCATATTAAATGGAATGAAGAACGCAGGCATTATGATTTTGGCGAAATTAATTGGAACGAATTCTGGAATGTGGTAAAAGGAAACGGACCTTGTAACAAGCAACGCTTAGAAGCAAGACGTAAAGCTCATGAAGAAGGAAGATGGGTGAGAGAAGCTGCTGCGGCGTATGCTGAAAAACAAAAGAAGCCCCAAACCCCTAAAGGGGCTTTAGCAGCAGCTTGATTAATCTTAAATTATTGACTAATGAATTTTCAGACACAACGATTTTTTTACGGCGATATTCCTGATACAAATGCAGGAGGAGATTTTGCAGCAGCAGGCTCTTCAAAAGTCTCTCCGCCAATTGGCGGAGGAGATTTAGAGGGGGCCGTATGGCCTCTCTGGGAAGTATTCATCCGCAGCAAGCAGGGTCTCGATCATAAACATGTGGGCAGTTTAAAAGCAGCCGATGCACAAATGGCCATTGAAAATGCAAGAGATGTTTACACCAGGCGTATGGAAGGCGTAAGCATCTGGGTGGTGGAAAGTAAATATGTGCATGCCAGTAACCCGGATGAGGCAGAGAGTTTATATGAACCTGCTAATGATAAGATCTATCGTCATCCTACCTTTTATGATTTACCGGATGAGGTGAAACATATGTAGCCCCCCAAACCCCTCCAAAAGAGGGGATTAAGAAAAAGTAAAACAATCAGAGAGATTTTTTTTAATGCAACATCCCGAACATATAAATAATAAAAAGAGTCCTGAAACAGCAGGGTCAAAAGTCCCTCCTTTGGAGGGGTTTGGGGAGGCTTACCTTCTGCACCTGGCAGATACAACACTTATCCTTTCACAAAGGAACAGTGAGTGGTGCGGGCATGGGCCAATCCTGGAACAGGATATTGCCATCACCAATATTTCATTAGACTTACTCGGGCAATCAAGAAATTTTTATCAGTATGCCGCTCAATGTATCAATGATAAAAAAACATCTGATACTGAAGATAGCACTGCAGCCGGGTCTCCCCTCTTGAGAGGGGCTGGGGGTGTGTCAGAAGATTCATTAGCATATTTACGAACTGAAAGAGAATTCAAAAACCTGTTATTAGTTGAGTTACCCAATGCTGATTGGGGGCAAACTATTTTAAGGCAATATCTCTTCAGCCAGTTTCAATATTTATTATTGCAGCAATTACAACAACATACCGATCAACAACTCGCAGCTATTGCAGCAAAAGCCTTGAAAGAAATTACTTATCATGTTCGATGGAGCAGTGAATGGGTGATCCGTTTGGGCGATGGCACAGAAGAAAGTAAGAAAAAAATGCTGCATGCCATTGAAGAACTGTGGCCTTATACGGGTGAAATGTTTGAACCTGCGGAATATGAATTGCAAATGGGACTTGATTTCATCAAAATAAAAAATAACTGGTTTGAAAAAGTAAAAGCAGTTTTTGATGAAGCAACTTTAATCCCCCCTTCGGGTTTTATAACCCCGAATGTTAACTTCGGTGGGGGTGGGGGGGCCGTTTTTATACAAACAGGCGGCAAGAATGGAATACATACTGAACACTTAGGGTTTATATTAACTGAACTGCAATACCTTCAACGAACTTATCCTGCCAGTGAATGGTAAACAATGATGCAAAAAACAATAGATAAAAAAATATTGTACGAGTATCTGGAAGAAATAAAAGATCCGGAAGTGCCTGTATTAAGTATCATTGACCTGGGAATTGTACGGGATATTCATTTGAATGAGGATGAAGTGGAAGTGCTCATTACTCCTACATATAGCGGATGCCCGGCAATGGATACCATTGCTGCTGATATAAGAATTGAACTGGCTACACTTGGGTTTAAGAAAATAAAAATAACACAAACCCTTTCTCCTGCCTGGACAACTGATTGGATGAGTGAAGAAGGAAAACGAAAGCTGAAAATTTATGGAATAGCTGCACCCGACAAAAGATTCAGCATTCCAACAGATGGTGTTGAATGCCCCCGTTGCAATTCAACACATACAAAGCTCATGAGTACTTTCAGTTCTACAGCCTGCAAATCATTATATCAATGCAATGACTGTAAAGAACCTTTCGACTATTTCAAGTGTCATTAACCGTTATGATCAAATACTTCTTTCATCCTGCTGATATTTCCAATAAGAATTTGTACATTCAAAAATTACAACAGCTTTCTGCAATTGCATAAAGATTACAGCAACTGTTTGTAAGAATCCCTCCCCGAAATAATTTTCTTTACATCTTTAATAACTATTTGCATGAAACATATATTGACTCTTTTTTACTGTGCATTTATTTTGATTGTTCAACTTTCGGCTCATGCAAATGCCAATCACAAACATGACAGTACTGCAACTGCTGTACAGAAACTTTATTTCCCTGCAAATGAACTTGCAGATGAAACAAAGACTGCCAATGCCATCGTAAAACTTGCCGGGCAACTGCTTCCTGTTTATACCGAAAAAAACAAAGGCAGGTATTTTTCATCCGCTGCCGATTTTAATATACTTACCCGAAATTATTCAAAAGCAGTTGACCTGCTCGATTCAGTTGACAAGATAACATCCGATCAATCAAAAACAATTTATGCAAGAAGTTATGCCTTGGCAAAAATGAAAACAATAAATGATCCTGCATCTTTTGACAAATTGTTTCAAAAAGAATTTGCAGCCATCTTCAACGGCATGTCGTTTAATAAAAAAGTCTATACTGCATTTACTGATTCGGCAACTCTTACTATGTTTAAAAAGAATTACCAGGACATCAGGGAGAAACTAAAAAAGAATACCATTGACAGTATCAGCACAGAAGATGCAGTAACACTTTGTACTCATTATTTTGACTATACTATTTTCAACAGCATATATCCCTTGGCAAAGCCTTATGTAACCGATCCCAGGTATAACAAATATTATCCTGTTATCAAAGGCGCAGAATGGAGTGCTGTATTCCCGGTTAATAATGTGGAAGAAATACCTGATCCTGCTATGAAATACAAGCTATTGATGGAGCTGGTAGATTTCGCCCCAAAAGATCCTGACAGCACCATTAAAAAAAATGTAAACCTCGGGCTTGTTGAAGTTGGTCGTATCATCAACCTGCATATAGCAGCCGGAATTCCAAAAGAGAATCTGGATATCGTTATCATTGTGCATGCCTCTGCCCTAAGAGCATTTCTGAACAATGATGAATACAAAAAGAAATACGGAGTTGATAACCCCAACATTCCTTTCTTAAAAGAGATGGAGAGTGTTGGTTTTAAATTACTGGCCTGCGGTCAAGCCATTTTGTTTCTTGGTTTGGAAAAAGAACAGATGCTGCCAGGTGTAAAAGTGGCGCTTACAGCAAAAACGGTTCTCACATCTTATCAACTTAAAAACTACGTGTTGAACAAAATAACGCTTGATGATTAAGCTCAAACAGTCAACTGCTTTTCCGTTACAGCAAATATGCAGGAATGCTGAGCATCCATTTCTGTATTGATCAGTAAGCAAGTATTGTATCCTGATTATTTCTTAGCTTACAATTACAAAATTCTGCAGAATGAAAAAGTTTGCTGTGTATATGATCATTATTATGCTTGTATCCTGGCACTGGAAGAGTGGAACACCAATATGAACGTTGGTGTAAACAGGGCTATGTTAGACTATGTTCGATTGATAAAACTTTAAATTATTTTGATTATTCAATTCTTCATGTGCTAAAAATTTTATTCTGCTTTTTTTTATCACGAAGAATACTAAGATTTGCACTAAGTTCACCAAGCAGCTATCTACAACCACTCAGCATGAATAGCATCAAACGTTCATAAAAAATACCTGTTATGAGTTCAATTCTCTTCGAAATAAAAAATTCTATTGCTTTTATTACACTCAACCGTCCGGATAAATTCAATTCGTTTAACCGGGAGATGTCCTTGCTGCTGCAAAACAAACTCGATGAATGTGCATCGCTGCATGAAGTACGTTGTGTTTACATTACAGGTACAGGAAAAGCTTTCAGTGCCGGGCAGGATATTGGTGAACTTGTGGGTGAACATAAAATGGAACTGGCACAGATCTTATCCGAGCATTTTAATCCCATCGTAAAACGTATCCGCAACTTACCCAAACCTGTAATAGCAGCCGTGAATGGAGTTGCTGCGGGTGCCGGCGCCAATATTGCTTTGTGTTGCGATATTGTTCTTGCAGCAGAATCTGCTTCCTTCATCCAGGCATTTTCAAAAATTGGTTTGATCCCTGATAGTGGCGGTACGTTTACACTGCCCCGTTTGATCGGTTGGCAAAAAGCAAGCGCCCTGATGATAACCGGTGATAAAGTATCAGCCAATGAAGCAGACCGGTTAGGCATGATCTACAAAGTATTTGCAGATGTTGTATTTGAAGAAGAAAGTAAAAAGATTGCGCATACCATTTCACAAATGCCAACCAAAGGTTTGGCGTACACCAAACATGTGCTCAATCACTCTTTCACCAACTCATGGGAAGAACAATTACAACTGGAAGATCAGTTTCAGCAAAAAGCTGCAGCTACAGATGATTACCTGGAAGGCATTAACGCATTTCTTGAAAAAAGACAGGCCGGTTTTAAGGGCAAATAAAAAGCCCGTTACAATTCATGTAACAGGCTGAGGTTATTAAGCAATAAGCCTTAGTTTGTTCTAATCACAATAATCTTCTTTTCATATTAATTGTGTAAACTTGAATATGAGCACAAATCAACTTGCCGGAAATGTTGTTGAGCATATGATGCACAACGATCTGTTCAGCCAATGGCTGGGAATTGAAGTGATGGATATCAAAGAAGGGTACAGCAAAATAAAAATGACGGTTCGAAAAGAAATGATCAATGGTTTTGGTATTGTGCATGGCGGCATTGCTTTTTCATTGGCTGACAGTGCATTTGCTTTTGCCTGCAATAACCGCAACAATTTATCAGTGGCGTTGGATACGTCCATCAACTTTATAAAACCGGTTCATGTGGGCGATGTGTTAACAGCAGAAACAACAGAGCTGCATAACGGAAGGTCAACCGGCTTGTATCATATTTCCATCTTCAATCAAAAAGAGCATTTGGTTGCACAGTTTAAAGGCACCTGTTACAGAACGGGAAAGGAATTGGTGAGCGGGGATTAAGCAGATAAGGGATAGGTAGATAAGTAAACAGGTAGATAGATGGGAACTGAATAATCAATTATAACTTTAACGTGTTGCGCTATTAAAGAAATATATAATTACGGGCACTCTTGTGACCTTTGTGCATACTTTGCGTTCTTTGTGTTACACTTTTTCTTCAATGATTTTTTTGGTAGCACAAAGAACAAGAAGATTTACACTAAGTTCACAAAGCTATTATTGAAAATCAATTATCATTTATAGCACAACACGTTAAATTACTATAAACAGAAAGGAAAAGAAATCGAAAAATTAACAACTGGATATATTACCTATTTAAGAACTAAAAAGGAGAGCGAATCAGCAAAAAAGAACATAAAGTAACAGCTTACTTAATTACTTATCTACTTTTCTACTTTCATTATGATCTACTCATTCAAAGGCTTTATCCCTGTTATACATGAATCATCATTTGTTCATCCGCAGGCCGCTGTAACCGGCAATGTCATCATTGGTAAACATTGTTATATTGGCCCCGGCGCTGCGCTGCGTGGCGATTGGGGTGGAATTATTTTAGAAGATGGTTGCAATGTGCAGGAAAACTGTACCATTCATATGTTTCCCGGTATAACTGTGGTATTAAAAGAAGGCGCTCATATTGGTCATGGTGCAGTGATCCATGGCGCCATCATTGGTAAAAATTGTTTGGTGGGTATGAACAGTGTGATCATGGACAATGTGGTATTGGGTGATGAATGTATTGTAGGTGCATTGAGTTTTTTAAAAGCTGATGAGGTGTTTGAAGCCAGAAGTTTAATTGTTGGCAATCCTGCAAAAAAAATAAAAAATATAACAGATGAAATGATTGCCTGGAAAACCAAAGGCACTTCATTGTATCAATCATTGCCAAAAGAAATGCAGGAAGAATGGGATGTATGTGAACCGTTGAGAGAGTTGCCTGCTGACCGGCCAAACCAGGAGAACCTTTATGAAACATGGAATAGGATTAAAAGTAAGTAGGTGGGCCGATGTTAAATGTCATCTAATACAAATCCTGATGCTCACTTTCAAAAAACTATCTTTGCCGCCAGCATGGAAAAGAACTTCATTGATTATATCAGAATATTTTGTCGCAGTGGACATGGTGGTGCCGGTGTAAAACATTTTATGCGCAACAAATTAACGGCCATGGGCGGACCCGATGGGGGCGACGGTGGCCGTGGTGCTCATATAATCCTGAGAGGCAATTCCCAACTCTGGACCTTGCTGCATCTACGTTATTATAAAAACGTTTTGGCCGAAGATGGTATTCCCGGCGGCAAAAACAATATGACCGGGAGAGATGGAAAAGATATCATTATTGAAGTGCCGCTCGGCACTATTGCCAGAGATGAAATAACAGGTGAAACAGAAGCCGAGATACTGGAACATGGTCAACAGATCATTTTACTGAAAGGCGGTCGTGGCGGTTTGGGAAATTCCAACTTTGCAACGCCTACCAATCAGGCTCCTGAACATGCACAACCCGGTGAGCCGGGTATTGAAGCCTGGAAAGTTCTGGAGCTGAAAGTTTTGGCCGATGTTGGTTTGGTAGGATTTCCCAACGCAGGCAAATCAACCCTGCTTTCAACTATTACGGCTGCCAAACCCAAAATTGCTGATTACGCTTTTACAACACTCACTCCTCAATTGGGGATGGTTGAATACCGTGATGGAAAAAGCTTTTGTATTGCTGATTTACCCGGTATTATTGAAGGTGCAGCAGAAGGCAAGGGATTGGGGCATCGTTTCCTGCGGCATATTGAACGCAATGCAGTCTTGTTATTCTTAATACCTGCCGATAGTGATGACCATCGAAAAGAATTTGATATTCTTCATCATGAACTGGAAGAATACAATCCTGAAATGTTGCAGAAAGAATTTATCATCGCCATCAGTAAAAGTGATATGCTGGATGATGAATTAAAAGCCGCCATTGAAAAAGAGTTGCCTAAAAATATTCCGCATGTTTTTATCTCGTCTATTACAGGGCACGGTCTTACAGCACTGAAAGATATTCTCTGGCAAAAGTTGAATGCATAAAAAGAGGAACTTATCTTTCGGGTAAACTCAACCTGCTTTTTTGAAAAAGTTCATCGCAACAACAAGTGCCGACCTGTTACAAAATTTTTCCTTCAGGAAATACGGAATCGCTCTTGCAATTATTTTCATCACCTGCTTTATTAATTATTACAGCAGTTTTCATTTGTGGTTAAAGGGTGAACATTTTTTTTTCTCAGTATCCTGGTACAGTACCTTGTTTTTTATTTTCCTGCTGGCAGGCGTCATTATTGAAACAGGTAAACAACAGCTCAGCAATCGCTCTCTTCAATTAATGATTTTAGCTGCGCCGGTTTTATTTGCGTTGAAAGTTGCGCTTCCTTTTTTACAATTACTCCCTGTTGAAATTCCTGCTTCTTACAGGCAACCTTTTCAACAACCCATCGCATGGTTGGGAGGGCTGGTATTTATAAGCGCTGCATTATTGATCCTTCATCGGTTAAAAGAAGGCAGTTGGGGCTTGTATGCAGTAAAGAAAACCCAATCGCTCCGTTCTTATTTATTGCTGATTATTTTAATGCTTCCATTATTGCTATGGGCCTCCATGCAAAAAGATTTTTCAGCAGTATATCCAAGAGCGAAAATAATTACTGAAACATTGGGAGCCGATGCAACAGCCTGGCATTACATATCGTTTGAAACATCTTATATATCTGATTTTATCAGCATTGAATTATTCTTTCGTGGTTTCCTCATTATCGTTTTGAGTAAGCTGTTAGGTAAACAATGCATCCTTCCCATTGCATTGTTTTATTTCTCCATTCATTTAGGCAAGCCGATGTTTGAAGCCATCAGCAGCTTTTTTGGCGGCCTTATTCTGGGCACCATTTCTTACCGCAGCAAAAGCATCTGGGGCGGATGGCTGGTGCATATAAGCATTGCTTTGCTGATGGAGTTGTTTGGTTATTTACTACGTGCTGCATAGCCGGAGGCGAAGCAGTATATTTAAATTTGTTGCACTCTTTTATAAACAGGTATGCCATACCTCAGAGGTATGGCATACCTAAAGTATTATTATCCCGATGACAATTTTAATTGTACCAGGGGCGAAGCAGTATTTTAACATGCCCCTGCATTTGCTTTCTTTAATTTTATACTTCAATCGATATCAATGAACAGACACTTACTTTCTATCGTTGTACTCTTTACTTTTTATACTTCGCTTCCTGCGCAAACAGTGAGGCAACTCCGTAAAACCTTTGAAATGAAAATGCCAAAAGGGCCCGGAGAAAATGGTGGCACGGTGGCCCTTAATTTAAAGAACCGTTATTTCTATGCCACCATCGCAGGCAACAAAACCTACAGCATGGCTTACTTTAATGCAATTGGCGAAATGATGTCGCCACCCGATCTTTCATTGCTGGCCGATATCCGTGGTATGTGGTACAACCCTGTTTTAAAAACGATGCAGGGCAATAGTTTTGCCAATACCGGATGGGTGAATTATGTACTGGATGAAAGTGGCGTGCCTTATGATGTGAAGCCTTTTTTGAGCGGACAGTTACAACCTTATCCCAACTCTGTGGGTCAATACAATCAACGGGAGAATGTGGTTTACTTTTTAAAAGGATCTACTGTTGTAACTTATGATGCCACCACCGGTAAAGAGGTAAAAGAAAAAACATACCTGTTAAAAACAGGCTATACCAAAAAAGCACCCCCGCCTGCAGACCTGGCAATTGATTCTTCCAAAGTATTAACTCAATACAATTCTACTACTGTTATTTATACAGGCATCATGAATGCAGAATTTGGTTTGCTGAATGTAGATACAAAAGAAATTGAACTGTACAGTAAAGCCGATGGTTTAATGGGGCAAAAATTAAAGCTTCCTCCCGATGTTCGTGTGAAGGAGAAACTGAATTTCAGCTTCTGTAATAACGTTTATTTTTTATATGATGCCTTTAAACGATCATGGATCGGCTACCGTTAGTACGAAGTAAAGCAATAAAGCCCTGTAATATTCATTTCTTCTTTCATTACAATCCGTTTTTCACGTACGTTTGTTACCTAAATTATTGCCGTTATGAAAAAATTTTTTGTTACAATAGCTTTTGTGTGTTTACTGTTACGCAGCTATGCCGATGAAGGGATGTGGTTACCACTATTATTAGGCGAGCAGGTGTATGCAGATATGCAAAAGAAAGGTTTGAAGCTCACTAAGGACCAGCTTTACAATATCAATAAAGCGTCGCTGAAAGATGCCATCATTATTTTTGGCAATGGTTGCACAGGTGAAATTGTGAGCAGCCAGGGGTTGATTTTTACCAATCACCATTGCGGGTACGATGCCATTGCAACCGCTTCTACTGTAGAACACAATTACCTGCAGGATGGTTTTTACGCAAAGAATCAGAAAGAAGAAATCCGTTCCGCACTTTCCGTACAATTTTTACTTCGCATTGATGATGTAACAAAAGAAGTAATGGATTCTTTGGGAACCCTACTTGGAAAAGCAAGAGCCGATAAGCAATCAACTGTACTGGCAGCTATTAATAAGCGCTTATCAAAAACAGACGATATGATTGAATGCCGTGTAAGTCCGTTATTTAAAGGCAATCAGTTTTTGGCTTTCACGTATCAGCGTTACCGTGATATCCGTTTAGTAGGTACACCACCCGAAAGTGTAGGCAAATTTGGTGGTGATACAGATAACTGGGAGTGGCCACGCCATACAGGCGATTTCAGTGTGTTCCGTGTATATATGAGTAAAGATGGCAAGCCTGCAGAATACAGCGATTCAAACATACCATTGAAACCAAAATATTTTTTACCTGTTTCTATCCGCGGTTTAAAAGATGGTGATTTTGCCATGACCTGGGGTTATCCCGGCAGCACCAATCGCTATGAAACATCTTTGGGTGTAAAACTTTCTACCGATATCAATAATCCAACATTGGTCAAGTTGCGTGATGTGCGTTTGAAATACATGTTTGCTGAAATGCAGAAAGATGCCGGCACTAAATTAAAACTGGCCAGTGATTATGCCAGCATCGCTAACTACTGGAAATTTTATGATGGAGAAACAAAACAGTTGTTGAAGTATGATGTGTTTGGGCAAAAACAAAAAGCTGAAGCTGATTTTATTAAATGGGCCAAAGACAAAGCAGATTATGCTGCCATTTTTCCCGAATGGGAAAAAACATATACGGCATGGCGGCCTTATGCACTGCATCGTATGTATATGAATGAAGGGCTTTCGGGTTCACCGTTAATTGCTTATGCTTCCAGTTTAATTCAATTAGAAGCTGCATTGGTAAAACCCAATGCCGGCAAAGACGATATTACTAAAGCGCTGGATGCCGCCATCGCTTCACGAAAAACATTCCTGGCAGAACATAATGCTGCAAGTGACCAGTTGATCGTTGGCACTGTATTGATGATGTATTACAGAGATGTTCCCAAAGAACAACACCCCATTGGTTTTTTTGAAGCGGTAAAAGGAAGTTTTGGGAATTTGAATGATGAAATGACCTGGAAAAAATTTGCTGCTGCGGTTTTTTCAAACAGCATGATATTAAATGAAGAAAAGTGGAATGTATTTGTTGCAAACCCTGATGGATTGAAATTACAGGAAGATCCTGCTTTTCATATTGCAAGCAATTTCTATAAAAACTGGATGACAAAATTCCTTCCCCGTTTCCAGGAATTTACCATCAAGAATAATGATCTGGGTCGTATGTATTTAAAAGGGATCATGGAAATGAATCCAACAAAAGCAAAGAAGATGTATCCTGATGCCACCTTTACCATGCGTGTTTCTTACGGCCATGTAAAAAGTTATATACCAAGAGATGGAGTGAAGTATGATCTGGTAACTACATCAAGAGGTTTGCTTGAAAAATATAAACCGGGCGATTATGAATTTGATCTGCCTGTCAAACAAATTGAACTGTTGAAGAAAAGAGATTTTGGTCAGTATATTGATAAAGGCCGTAACGACCTTGTGATTGGATTTATCACTACCAACGATATCACCGGTGGTAACAGCGGTTCACCCGTCATCAATGGCAATGGAGAGTTGATTGGTTTGGCTTTTGATGGCAACTATGAAGCACTCAGTCATAAGCTGGCATTTGACAAAGATCTCAACCGCACCATTTGTGTTGACATCCGTTATGTACTTTGGTGTATTGATAAACTCGGCGGTGCACCTCACCTCATTAAAGAATTAAAGTTGATGAAATAGATTGCTGATGAGATTGATTCAATGATTTTCGTGTTAAAGAGTCCCGTCAGTAACGGGACTCTTTTTATTAACTTCGTTTCATGCAAATGCAAATCACTTCCATTGAAATTTATAAACTCCGTATTCCACTCAAGCAGCCATTTGTAATTTCGCTTGGGTCGCAGTATGATGCAGATAATATTGTGCTCATCATCAGAACAAACCAGGGAATCAGTGGTTATGGCGAATGCAGCCCGTATATGAGTATCAATGGCGAAAGCATGGACACCTGTTTCATCGTTGGTCAATACTTCGCTGTAGCATTAAAAGGAAAAGATCCTTTACAGATTGAAGCTTGCATAACAGCGATGGATCGCATCATTACCAGGAACGAAAGCATCAAGAGTGCATTTGATATGGCCCTGTATGATATAGCTGCCCAACATGCCAATCAACCTTTGTATCAATTTCTCGGCGGAACAAAAAACAAAATCATTTCAACCGATATGACGGTTGGTTTGGGTACGCCTGAAAAAATGGCAACAGAAGCCCTGCAATACAAAACAGAAGGCTTCCCTTCCATTAAGGTAAAGCTGGGCACCACAACTGCGGATGATGTTGCAAGGATTAAAGCTATTCGTTATGCCATTGGTAATGACTTGCCATTGCGTATTGATGCTAACCAGGGTTGGGATGTTGATACAGCGATAGCAACATTGCATGCATTAAAAGATTTTAGCATTGAACATTGCGAAGAACCCATTGCCAAATGGAATTATATGGCATTGCCTGAAGTAAGAAAGAACAGTCCTATTAAAATCATGAGCGATGAGAGTTGTTTTGATGAACATGATGCTGAGCGATTGGCTAAAATTAAAGCCTGCGATTATTTCAATATCAAATTAGGAAAGAGTGGCGGTATTTATCATGCGCTGAAAATGATTGATGTGGCAAAGGCCCACAGTATCAAAGTACAGGTGGGCTGTTTTATGGAAAGTCGCTTAGCCATTACAGCATTGGTTCATTTTGCTTATTGCAGCGATCTGATTGTTCATTATGATTTGGATACTCCGTTGATGTTGAAAGAGGATCCAGTAACAGGTGGCATGCAATACCTGAAAGGAGGAATCGTTGAAATTGATGAAACAGTTCCGGGTATAGGTGCAATTATTCAGTCATCTTTTTTAGCTAAAGCTGAAAGTATAATTGTATAAAAAGGTAATGTACTGAAAAATAACTGGCTGATTTTATTAACTGCAGCTATTTAAACCGCTCTTCATTCATCTTTTTCAATTTATTCAGAATTGTACTCAGACGCTTTTTATAATTTTCTTCAAAACTTACTAATCCTTTCGCCGCATCCCCATTCCGGATACTGTTAAGATCGGCAATCAATTGATTAATTTTTAAATCATCTTTTACTGGCAGTGTTCTCGCTTTTTCAAGAATAGTAACATTCTGATTATAGTAGTCTATCTGTATATTAATAAAGTCATTTGTAAACTTCTTGTGTTTATCAACCAGGTCAAAAATAGCATAACAGGCAATGACCAGTTTGCGTAGATTTTCATCATTATTTTTAATGGCAAAATCAAAACCGGGTGAACTCGATTTTTGAATTTCAAAAAGTGTATTAACCTGTTCGCCTATAGAATTATCTAAATCAATAATGGATTTAATTCCTGCTATTAAATTATCAACAGATTCAATATAATCTTTATTCTGAATCGTATGCTGGTTCAAAGCATATTCATAAGAATTATTGGCTTTGTTTAACTCGTCGTAAAATTTAATATAAGGTAAAAGCTGATCCGTTATTTTTTTTAAAACTTCTTTGTTCACAGGGGTTGTGGATTCATTAACAATGACGTCTTCAGTACGGCTTTTCTTTTCTACTCTTGATTTAACTACTGTAAAACTGGAAACAGCAGATATAACGGTTGAAATGATATTTAATGGTGGGAAAACCCCTTTCATTACATCTACAAAATTGCCAACCTGGTTAATTAATCTGTCCTTTTCAGGTTTTTCAACTGGCAGCTCCTGAATATTGTTTTTAATTGCCTGTATAATGATATCTACTAATTGAAACCCAAGAGCATCGCTTTGAATATTATTAATGTCAGTTATTTTTTTAGCCAGTATATTCTGGCTTCTTGCTGTTAAAATTTCACGGGAAGCAAGATTTAAATCGTTAATCAATTCAATACCTCTTAAAACTATAGCATAATTTTTTTTGTATTTATCTTTTTCAATCTGCAGAATAAATTCTGTTGCTACATTTCCTCCCGCATTTGGATTAGTAATGAGATTACTCATCTGTAATTTCATTTGCCTGATTTCTTCCATTATTACTTGTGGGGTAGAATCACGGACATTTCCTGGATTAAATCCATAACAATTCATTATTGACACCATACATATGCAGTATAAAACAAGAATCGTTTTATAAATATATTTTTTCATTATAGTAAGCTTTTAATGTTTCTCATTTTCAAACAGGCAGAAAGATTAAGATGAGTTTTCACAGAAATTACAAATATCCAGGTCCTTTATTATTTATAAATTCACTAATTTTTTAGATAAAGAGGAATTTATTTTCACCTCACCTATACAAGTTATAACAATAAGTTTAAAATAAAAATTTGCACTCTGGAAAGCTGTCTTAGTCCGCCCACCAGTGCAAAAATTAATTAAAAACCTTCCGGATCTCTTAATCCATAAGAATAAAACATTTTAAAGACACCACCCTCTATAATGGCTATTTGGAGACTTTAATTTTCCTTTAGTCAATAATTATACGCAATAAATATGGGTTCAATTCACTTCAACTTTTATTGCACAACTATCCGCAATTTCTTTTTCCCAAATTCTTTTATATACCAGAT
>JAYUTS010000147.1:0-19849 GCA_043754995.1 Chitinophagaceae bacterium | reverse complement strand
CTTTCAACTTCTCAATACTCCAGCTTTCGCAAAGTGGGAGCTTTGAACCAGGTGGCAATCACCACACCCAATGTCATACAACCACCAAAGATCACAGAAGGTACTACACCCATCAATTTCGCCATCACCCCGCTTTCAAATTGCCCCAGTTCATTACTGGAGTTGATGAACATACTGTTTACACTCATCACTCTGCCACGCAATTCATCGGGTGTTTTTAATTGTACAATGGTACCACGAACAACAATACTGATGCCATCTAAGATGCCGCCCATAAACAATGCAGCAAAGGATAGCCAGAATAATTTTGAAATGCCAAAAATGATGATGGTAACTCCAAAGCCTGCTACTGCATACAACAATATTTTGCCCTGTTTTTTTTGCAAAGGAAACACCGTGAGCATAACCACTATCAGGATAGCGCCAAAATCTGCTGCTGCATTGAGCCATCCAAAACCAATGGCACCAACTTTTAAAATGTCTTTTGCAAAAACAGGAACCAATGCAACCGCACCGCCAAACAACACAGCAAACAGATCAAGTACCAATGCACCAAGAATTTCTTTTGTTTTATACACATAGCGTATGCCTTCTTTTACACTTTCCCAGGTTTTCTTTTCAGTTTGAGGTGGTGCAGGTTTATTTGTGATGGTATTAAAAATAAGTAAGGCTAATGCAATGGCTAAAATAATTGCAGTTAATGTACCGGTAATACCAAACCCTGCAATTAAAAAACCTGCTAAAGCATGACCTGTAACCGAAGCCGATAACCAGGTGCCCTGGCTCCATGTAACAGCATTGGGCAAACTATTGCGTGGCACAAGTTGTGAAATGATAGCACCAAAGGATGGCCCGCTGAATGCACGCACAATACCTGTAACGAAGATGATGATATAAATAAGCAGAATAACGGTTGACTTTCCAAACTGATGTTCAAAAAATGCTGTTGAAACAAACAGCAGCAGTGCAACACATATGCCATAGGCCATTACTGAACGAATAACAATATTTCTTCTGTCGCTTTGATCAACCACATGCCCTGCATACAAAGCCATTGATACTGCCGGAATTACTTCTGCCAAACCAATGATGCCTAATGCAAGCGGATCATTGGTTAACTCATACATCCACCAGCCAACCAATGTGCCCATCATACGCAAACCCATGATGAATAAAAATCTTGCAATGGCAAAATTTCTAAACTCAGTTATACGAACGGCTTGAAACGGATCTGAAGCTGGTTGAATGGTCACTTAACAAATCTAAGAACAATTGATGTATGGTAAACAAAGTGTGTGGATACTGGTAACTTAACATTGAGCATTTACTATGGAAGTGTTAGATAGTGCTGCCCCTGCTCATACTCTTTTTCTAAAGCTTCTATTACCGTTTGCAAATGCTTTTTATTACCCAGGAAATCAGCATTGCTGGTATCGATATACAATGTTTTTATATTATGCTGTTTGATATACTGGGTGTAGGTTTCCTGTATGCTGAAGAGATAATCATCGCCAATCTTCTGTTCGTAACTGCGGTTTCTTTTACGGATGTTTTGCTGCAGTTTGGCAACCGGTGCATGCAGAAAAATCAACAGATCGGGCTGCACCAATTGCTGATGGAGAATATCAAACAAACTTTGGTACAAACGGAATTCATCTGTTGGCAAATTTACTTTAGCAAACAATAAACATTTGGTGAAGAGATAATCGGAAATAGTAACAGAGTTAAACAGGTCCTGCGTATGCAGGAGATCTTTTAATTGTTTATACCGCTCGGCCATAAAAAAGAGTTCTAAAGGAAACGCAAACTGCTGTGGGTTTTCATAAAACTTAGGCAGAAAGGGATTATCAGCAAATTCTTCCAGTATCAACCTTGCATTGAAATGTTTACTCAGCATATGAGCCAGCGTAGTTTTGCCTGCTCCGATATTGCCTTCGATGGTGATGAAATGGTAGTTCATTAAAAACTGAGTAGTGAATGGTGAATGGTGAGTGGTGAATTCTGAAGATTCAGCTTTAAACCTTATACCTTCAACTTTCAACCTTCCCAACAGCAAATTAGGTGATGCTGAGAAATACAAAAATCTATTTGTACAGTTTGTGGAAAAAAAGATCTTATATTTTTTTTACTTTAAGGGTATCAGCGCATTCACGCAGTAAAACAGCAACGGACTTTTTATAAACCGGATGAATTTTCCGGGGCGATAATTCAGCCAGTGGTATTAATACAAACTTCCGTTCCTGTATGGCAGGATGTGGAAGGGTAATAATAGCTGAATGATAAATCAACTCATCATAAAAAAGGATGTCGAGATCAATGGTACGTGGCCCGTATTTCCCTGTGCGGATTCTTCCCAGTCCTGTTTCAATCAGTAACAGTTGTTGCATTAATTCATCAGGCGAAAGTTTAGTTTGGATGATGATCACCTGGTTCAAAAAAGCAGCTTGTTTTGTATTACCCCAAGCGGCTGTTTCATAGATGGATGATACATCTACAATTCTTCCACACTGTTTTTCAATTTGGGTGATTGCTTTTTGCAGAAATCTTTTTCGTTGTCCCTGGTTGCTACCTGTTAAAATATATACTTTGTGAACCGGCATGCTGTAAAAGTAGGGGACAAAAAGTTTTTACAAACAATCGGTTAAACAAATAGCTTTGCGCCATGATTGAACCTTACAGCCAGTGGAAAGCCATGCTGGCTATAACCAAAGCAAGTTTGAGTGCTATCTTCCGCAGCCCCAGCGCCGTTGTTTTCAGTTTTGGTTTTCCCCTGATTTTTATTTTAGTGTTTGGTTTTATAGGTGGCGGAAGCCCCACAGTGAGAGTTGGTTTTACGAAGTCAACCGATACTTCTCAAAACAATGCACTTTACCAGTTGTTAGTGAAATACAAAACAATCAGGGTCATGGAAAAAAATGAAACTGAGTTGAAAACAGATCTCTTAAAGGGTCGTGTAACAGCTATCCTTGATATTCAGCCAACGAAAAACGGCCAACCACCTTTTTATAAAATATCCATACAAACTTCTACTGCAAGTGTTGACAGGCTTGCCATCTTACAATCAACCATCAAAGAAGTAATAGTAAATATTGACCGGCGTGCTGCACCCAATGCACCAACCTATGCTACCATTGATCTGCCGCCGCCCATGCCAGGACGTATTTACAGAACCATTGATTTTATTTTACCCGGTCAATTAGGATTTTCTTTGTTAAGCGCAGCAGTATTCGGTGTTGCATTTTTATTCTTCAACCTGCGACAGGCATTGGTGCTGAAACGTTTCTTTGCAACACCTATCCGACGCAGTTATATTGTTTTTGGTGAAGGTATCAGCAGGGTTTTATTTTCATTGATCACTGCAGTTGTAATAATCGGAGTAGGATATTTCGCCTTCAATTTTACATTAGTGCATGGGTTTATTACTTTTGTGGAGTTGCTTGTATTGAGTTTGATTGGGCTCATTGTATTTATGGGTTTTGGATTTATTGTAAGCGGTGTTGCTAAAAGCGAAAGCACTATTCCGCCACTGGCCAATCTTGTAACATTGCCGCAGTTTTTACTGGCCGGCACTTTTTTTTCAATTGATACATTTCCTAAATGGCTGCAGCCCATCTGCAAAGTGTTACCACTTACACATTTGAATGATGCCATGCGTGCCGTTGCATTTGAAGGAAGTCATTTAATTGATTGCGGAAAGCAGTTGGGCGTTCTTGCAATATGGGGGGTCATTGCCTATGCAATAGCCATCAAAGTATTTAAGTGGGAATAAATCTATGTACGATGTATGATGTATGAAGTACGAAGTAAGAAGTAGAAAGTAGAAAGTAGGAATAGGATTTACTATTCACCATTCACATTTCTTGATTATGCGTTTAATAAAAATGTTTTTGTTTGTGTTAGCAGGGTTGTTTGCAGTAATTACCATCATTGGTTTATTTATTCCATCTTCTGTAAAAATTTCAAGAGGTATGATCATTAACGCAGATAGTGGAATTGTGCATCATGAATTAAGCGATGTAAAAAACTGGAATCAATGGCTGCCATGGATCACATCCGACAGTGGGGCATTGGTACAAATTTCTGTAGTTACAGATCAACCCGGTTCATTTTTTAAATGGAAAGGATTGAGTAATGAAAGTTCCGGCACCATCACCCTGCAACAGATCAACCCCGATGTAATACATGTTTTATATCAACTGAAAGAGATGAATGATGCAGAGGGAGGTTTCAGATTGCAATCAACAGGTGCACTAAAACAGGAAACAGAAATACAGTGGTTTATGGAGTATAAATTAAAATGGTATCCATGGGAACGTTTCTACGGCATTTTTCTTGATAAGATTATTGCGCCTGCTTTTGATAAAGGGCTTGAACAATTAAAAACATATATCGAAGAAAAAACGAATGGCATTTCTTCCTGATCATTTTTACCAGGGAAAACTGATCTTTCCCAGCGTTACGGATGGAGTGTGATTTAATTCATTTCCAAAATCAACAGATCCCCCCGCTATACATTCATTTGCCAATACAGCAAATAAAACAGCTTCTTTTGCATCAGGATTAATTCCCAACTCGCTGGTTAAATGAAAGGATACTTCTGGCAACATTTTTTTCAGATGTTCCATTAGCAATGGATTGTGCATACCACCACCACTTGCATACAAATGAAAATTGGATTTGCCTCTCATTGTTTTTTGAATGGCTGCAGCAATGGTTTGGGCCGAAAATAAATTGAGTGTTGCCATTGTATCAAACACAGAAAGATTTTGCAATCCTGTTTTTTCTTTTGCTTCCTGTACATACTGCAGATTGAATAATTCGGGCCCGGTTGTTTTTGGAAAGGGTTGATCAAAGAACGGATGATCTTTTAATGCCTTTAGTAAAACTTCGTTTACTATTCCCTGTTTGGCAGCAGCAGCGTTATCATCAAAATAGACTCCAGGAAATTCCTGTTGCATCAATGCATCCATGATGGTGTTGCCGGGCCCTGTATCGGTACTGAAAATTTCAGCAGCATCTAATGAGCCGGGGAGATAGGTGAAGTTGGCAATGCCTCCCATATTAAGCATAATACGGTCTTCATCTTTTTTCGAAAAAATAAGATAGTCGCCATACACTGCAAGCGGCGCACCTTCTCCACCTGCTGCAATATGTTTCTGCCTGAAATCACTAATGGTAACAATGCCTGTTGCAACAGCTAAATGATCGCCATCACCAATTTGTAAAGTAGCATTACTGAATTTTTCCTGCTGATGCAAAGATTTGGGTGCATGATAAATTGTTTGCCCGTGACTGGCAATGAGATCAACTTCTTCTTTTGCAATATTTCTTTGTTGCAAAAATGTATTAATCATAGCCGCTTGTTGCAATGCAACCCACGGGTTCAGCAAACAAAGTTTTTCCAGGTCAATTTGCTTCTTTGAAAAAACAGATTTGATTTCAGCTTTAAAATCCGGATCATACGGAACGGTTTCAAATGCAAGTAATTCAATTGTTGTTTCATGACCATGACCTGCAATACTGCACAAACCAATATCTAAACCATCTAAAGAAGTACCGCTCATGAGGCCAATGATCTTTCGTTGTTGCTTTTGAGCTATTGCAAATAATTGTTGCATGTTCTGGTTCATATACTTTAGTTGAAAAAGGCGTAATATGCCCGATTAGCAGTAATTGTTGCTGGTTTATGCTGGTTATAAATAAAAATAATGCATTTTTTTGCAGGTTTAGTAAACTTTCGTAATTTTCAATTGTTATCAGCTATTACCATCACTTGCCAAAACTGCTATGCTTAAACAGGAACGACAGTCTTTTATTGTTCACCAGGTAAATGTACACAACCGTGTACTCTCCTCCGATTTAAGCGAAAAGATTAATGTATCAGAAGATACCATCAGGAGAGATTTACAGGAACTTGCAGATAAAGGAAAGATTATCAAAGTGCATGGGGGTGCCCTGTCAAAATCGTTCAGCAGCTCCTTAAATTCTTCTAAAGTTTATTCAATTGATGCAAAAAAAATCATTGCACAAAAAGCGGCCTCTTTAATTAAAAATGGAATGTTTGTTCTTACCAGTGGCGGAACAACGATCATTGAAATGGCAAAAGTATTGCCCGAGAATTTACATGCTACTTTTATTACGGGAAGTTTACCCGCAGCACTTGAATATATCCATCATCCAAACATTGAAGTGATTTTTATCGGCGATAAACTTTCAAAAAGTTCTCAAATCACCATTGGTGCCGAAGCAATTTTGAAAATAAGACAATTCAAAGCCGATCTGTGTTTTCTTGGTATCAATGCCCTGGATACAACACATGGTTTAACCGATAACGATTGGGATGTAGTACAGGTTAAAAAAGCCATGATCGAATCGGCATCAAAAGTTGTTGCCTTATCTATTTCAGAAAAGATCAACAGCTCTCTGAACATCCAGATTTGTAAAGCATCAGATCTGGATGTACTTATTACAGAACTTGCACCGGAAGAAAAATTATTTCAGCCCTTTAAAAAAGCGGGGTTGAAAATTTTATAAAGGCCATTCAATTTATCAACAATAAAAACTGCAAAATGAAAAAAAAGGAACAGAAAATGACAGGCAGTTGGAAGCTTGTGTATTTATTTATAATGATGCTCTTTCTTTCATCATTTGTTCATGCACAGGTAACCATCTCCGGTAAAGTAACAGCATCCGATAATGCAGCTGTTTCCAATGTATCAGTTATTGTACGGAATACCAGTTATGGTATGTCAACAGATGTGAACGGAGTTTATTCCATTGTTGCCAACCTGAAACCGGGAAAATATATACTTGAATTTTCAGGTGTTGGATTAAAAACAAAAACCGTCAATCTCACTGTAACGGAAGGAACCAACAGTTACACCGTAAATGCTGAATTGGGTGAAGATGTATTAGGATTGGATGAGGTGGTTGTAACAGGTACCGGAGTAGCAACAAAGAAGAAGCAATTGGGAAATGCAATAACTACTGTTTCAGGAAGAGAATTAACAAGAGGAGGTGCCACCTCAATTGATATGGGATTGCAGGGAAAAGTGGCAGGTGCACAGATCACTCAAAACAGTGGCAACCCTGCCGGTGGTATTACTGTTCGATTACGTGGACCAAGCACTATTGTGGGATCATCGGACCCATTATATATAGTAGATGGAGTAATTGTGAATAATGATTCAAGACAATTAATTGATTTAGGAGGATATGCACAAAACAGGCTGGTTGATTTAAACCCTGCAGATATTGACAGGATTGAAGTAATTAAAGGTGCAGCCGCTGCCGCTATTTATGGTTCACGAGCAAATAATGGAGTGGTACAGATCTTTACAAAAAAAGGCAGGGAAGGTAAACCACAGTTCAGTTTCTCAACTCAAATACGCAGCAGCAGCCTCAGGAAAAAAATGGAATACAACCAGGTTCCTTTCCGGTTTACCAATTTCACAGCAAGTGATCTTACAACTGTTCCTGTAAAGCGTTATGATTACCAGGATTTGATTTTTCAAAATGCAATAGGAACTGAAAATGTATTATCAGTTTCGGGTGGTTCGGCCAACACAAAATATTATGCATCGGTTTCTAATCTTTATAACCAGGGAATAATCCGCAATACAAATTTTATGCGGAATGGATTTCGACTGAACCTGCAACAAAAGCTTAGTAAAATTGCCACACTTAATTTTAATACAGCATACAGTTACAGTACCAGTAAAGAAATTCCAAATGGCGGTATCAATGAAGCATATGGTGCATTAACCGGTTTTATTTTTGGTAATAATTATGTTGATCCGCAAAAAGATGCTGCAACAGGTATATATCCTTCTACCAATGCCTCAGGTATTGTGCAACGTACCAATCCGCTCGAAGCAATTGACCGTTTTGATTTCAGACAACGAACGAGCCGGATTGTATCAAGTGCTCAATTGAATATTAAACCGGTTAATGGTTTAAATATTGAATTTATTTCAGGGATTGATAACTACACACAAACAGCAACAGGTTATATTCCTCCACGCAATACCTCTCCATCTTACAGCGCCGGATTCAGCCGCAGGGCAGATGCAACTGTTATTCAGTTGAACAATGATCTGAATATTACTTATCAGAAAGACATTGCAAATGAACTTCAATCCACAACTGTACTGGGAGGTACATTACAATACGACAGAACATTTACTTTTTCTGCCAATGCTGTACAGTTGGGTGCGTTTGGACAAACGGTGAATAATGGTACCATTACTGCAGGTGAGTTTCGTGCCGAAAGAGTGATTATGGGATCGTTCCTGCAACAAACTTTTGGTTTTAAAAACCGTTATTTCATTACTGGTGCTGCAAGAGTTGATGCTTCTTCAGTTTATGGTGTTGATAACCGCTGGCAGTTTTTCCCTAAAGTAAGCGGATCTTATATTGTATCAAATGAAAAATTCTGGAATGAAAATCTTACAAAAATATTCAGTACACTCAAGTTGAGAGCTGCATATGGACAAAGTGGTAACTTAACTGCTATTGGACCTTACGACAGGTTTACCAATTACAGTCCTGTTGTTTATGGTGGACAGGCCGGTTATATTGCCCCTTCAGCTTTAGGTAATTTTTCTGTGAAGCCCGAACGGCAAACTGAAGTAGAACTGGGTTTTGACATGGGCTTACTCAATGATGCCATCAGTATTGAATTCAGTTACTTCACGAAAGATGTAAAAGACCTGATTCTTAACAGAACGCTTGCACCAACTACAGGCTACAACAACCGTTTTGTAAATATTGGTACCATGACCAACAAAGGGTTTGAATTTTTAATCAGGGCCATTATTTTAAACAAGAATAATTTAAGGTGGGTGTCAAGCTTATCCTATCTCAATAATAAAAATGTTGTGAATGGTGTAGAAGGAAACGGTGTGTTACCGTTTGCCGGAGGCTTTGGCCAGGTAGCTGCTGTCAATGGCTATCCATTAGGTGCTTATTACAGTACTTTCTTTGCCCGCAAACCAGATGGTTCTTTACTTCTAACAATAACAGGGTTTCCTCAGCGTGAAAGAGGAATTCAGTTGGCAAATGGCAACTACACAACTCAACGTGATGGTACGGGTCAGCCAACAGGTACATTGCTCAGCAAAGTAATTGGTCAGCCCAATCCTAAACATGTCATCAGTAAAATTGATGAATTGGATTTTGGCAAATTTAATTTCCGCATGCAATGGGATGCGATGCTGGGTTATGATGTTTTCAATTTTACAAGGCGTGTTGGCAACAGGGATTTTTATGGTGGATTAAAAGGATATGAACCTGAACTGAGAGGTGAAGTGCCAAAAGGAACAAGCGCTGCTCTTTTTTCTATTTTTGAAAACTGGATTGAAGATGGATCGTTTGTAAAGTTGAGAGAACTATCTTTTTCTTACAATCTCAAACCAAAATTCCTGAAAGGACAATCGATGCGTTTAAGTTTAATTGGAAGAAACCTGGTTTCATTTGATCGTTACAGTGGATGGGATCCGGAAGTAAATGCTGCCGGCCAGGATAATGCAGTGCGTGGTTTTGATTTTGTGGAAGTACCTCTTCCCAGAATGATCCTTTTCAGTGTAAACATTAATTTCTAATTGCAAAATAGTATTGAAATGAAAAAAATATTGAATTATTCTATCCTCCTTCTTACAACAATACCTTTTGCTGGTTGTAAGATGGATATCGTTAACCCGAACGGGCCTACCGATGTTCAGGTTGTAACAACAAGAGAAGGATTGATTACCCTGAGTATAGGGATGAAACAAAATTATTCAACCGCTGCTCTTGAATCATTATTAACCGCCACTGGTGGAACTGCCAGGGAAGTAAAAGGTGTGGCAACATTTACCAATGTTCTGGAAATTGAAGCCGGCGGATCGGCTCTTCCTACATTTAATGGAAATGTTTTGGGAGTTTGGCTCCGTATGAATCGTGTAATGGGTATGGCAGATGATATCATTGCGAATGCACCAACAGTGCTTGCCACAGACAATGCAATGCGCAGTGGAATTGTTGCACATGCGCATTTATTTAAAGCAATGGCCATTGGTGGATTAGCCACTGCATTTGAGCAGGTTCCTATTCAAACAAATAAAACAGGAGGAGTGAGTTTTGTAACCAGGCAACAAGGTTTGCTAAAGGCCATTGACTTACTAGAACAAGCGGTTACATTATTAACTGCTACAGCTCCATCAGTAGAATTTAATACAAGAGTGATAGGAGCAAATTTTAATTTACTCAACACCATCAATGCCTACCTGGCAAGATATAATTTGATGGCAGCCCGCTATGCACAGGCAATTGCGGCTGCTAATCTTGTACCTGCAAATGTGATCTCTCAATTTGTTTATGATGGGGCACAATCTGTCAATCCAATTTATAATCAACTTAGAATTGTCAACAGTTTTTTACCAAGAGATAATTTTGGATTACCTGCCGGATTGTATGATGCAGCTGATGCAAGAATTGCGTTTTATTTTCAGGGTCCTGCTGTTATAAGCGGTCCCGATGTGTTAAGAACCATTAGAGGATTTGCTCAAACAAATGCAAGTCAAATTCCACTTTACATTCCTGATGAAATGCGGCTCATTAAAGCGGAAGCTATTTTACGTTCAGGTGGAGTTGTTGCTGATGCACTAATTGAAATCAATGCTGTAAGGCAACAGGCAAGTGGCGATGCTTTTGGTGTAAACGCCAATCTTCCTGCATACAGCGGTTCCATATTAATGGCTGATCTGTTACTTGAAATATATCGTCAGCGTTGTGCCGAATTATATTTAAGTGGATTACGATTGGAAGATAGCAGGCGCTTTGGAAGACCTGCGCCACCTACGAATGTAAACCCGGTACCCATTTCGTTTGAACGGAATAGAAATTTCTATCCCTATCCTGATCAGGAACGATTGAATAATCCGAATACACCCACAGATCCAACTATATAATTTTTTCTGAAGTTTTTTTTAATAATTAAGGTCCCGCTCAAAAGCGGGACCTTTTTATGACTCAATAAACTTTAAGTTGCGTTGAATGCCGGCAAACTTTGTTCGCTTTAACGGAGAGTGTTTGAATACCTCTTTAAAAGTTTCTTCACTCATCTCTTTCCATTCTTTGGTTGAAAGATTTAAGATCTCCGGGATAGGAGTAAAGGTTGTTTCTGCTGTTGCTTTGCTGAAACGGTTCCATGGACATGCATCCTGGCAAGTATCACAACCAAACATCCACTTGTCGAATTTACCTTTCATTCGTTCATCAATCAATGCATCTTTTAATTCAATGGTGAAGTATGAAATACATTTACTGCCATCAATTATTTTCCCCGGAAGGATAGCATCGGTAGGGCATTCATCAATGCACCTGGTGCAGGTGCCGCAATAATCTTTCGCAAAGGGTGCATCAGTTTCCAGTTCCAGATCACAAATAAGTGTAGCAATAAAAAAGAAAGAGCCGCTTTGTTTGCTGATGAGGTTGCCGTTTTTGCCAATCCATCCCAATCCGCTTTGTTGTGCCCAACTTCGTTCCAGCACCGGAGCACTGTCAACAAAACCACGACCATTGATATCGCCAATATTTTCTTTAATGAGTTGAATCAACGTATGCAGCTTTTCACGAATCACTTCATGATAATCTCTTCCATAAGCATACTTCGAAATCTTTACACGATCGTCTTTTTGTTTGGCTGATGGAAAATAATTCAGCATCAAAGTAATCACACTCTTTGCGCCGGGAACCAGTTTGGTGGGGTCAACTCTTAATTCAAAATGATTTTCCATGTACTGCATGGTTCCCTGCATGCCTTTGCTGAGCCATGCTTCCAGCCTGCGGGCATCATCATCCAAACGGGTTGCTTTGGCTATACCACAAAAGTTAAAGCCCAGCTCAGCGGATGTTTGTTTAATAAATGCCGTATAGTTTCCAGTTTTGTTTAGCAAGAAAGAGGGTTATGTGCATTGTAAAAATAATAGTACAACCGTTAAATTGGTTAAGAATAATCGGCATACCCGTGTTTCAAAGTATTGATCATTTATCTTCTTCCACATGCAAACTATGCATCATCCGGTGAACCGCCGGTGCAAGTATCAACCCGATATTGGTAATGAATACCACACCACTGAACAAGGCATAAAAAGAGGCAAACCATTTTCCCTCAACAGTTGTAAGTGTATCAACAGGGCCCATCCCGCTCAGGATCATGGATGCATTGAGTAAGGCATCCAGCCAGTCCATTTCTGTTGTGGAATGATACCCCACCGCACCAATCATCAGGCTCACAAATAATACAGCAGATGCAACAAGTAAACTGCGGCCGATACGTTTATAAAATGTTTTGGTTGAAGCAAGCGGTTGCTTTTTATGTTCGTACATAGTTGTTGATTGAAAGTATGCTAAAGTAGAAAGAAGCAAGATCATTTACAAGCAGAAGGGATTACTTCATCTACTGTTGACCTGAATTGATTGTATAATTCTCTTTTTTGCAGATCCTTTTCTTTTTTTGACAAAAGGATACAGGCATAGCCACGGCAATAATCAATCCACACAAAGGGACTGTTCTGCGAAACACAGTTAGCAACTGTTCCATCTTTTGTTTCTAACCAGGTACCCAAACCATAATTGAAACCATTCATCAACGCCGGGGTAAACCTGTTAAGCGATGAACCAGTTTGTATTTTCATGAGTTCTGCAACCGATGCTTCGCTCAACATTTGTTTGCCATTGAACTTTCCTTTGTTGAGCAGCATGCTTGCAAAGTTCATATATTCTGTTGCGGTTGATTTAGCTCCATCAAAAGGACTCACCGCCGAAGTGTAATTGCTGAACGTAGTGAAACGCATGTTAAGCGGACGAAATAATTTTTCCTGTATCAACCGGTCAAATTTTTTCTTTGTGATTACTTCTAATACACGACCAACAATGTTTGGCCCCATCTGGTTGTAATGAAACCAGATACCGGGGTTGGTAGCAATACCCCGTTTCTCAGCATAATAGTTGGCTTCTTCCTCAAGCGTTGCAAAACTTTTTTTCTGTAAGAGTTTGCCAGCGCCTGCTTTATCGGCTTCTATTCCTGTAGTATGACTTAAACAATGACGGATGGTGATATAACTTTTCATCCATTTGGGAAAGATGGGCAGGTATTTACCAACGTTGTCATCCAATGATAATTTTCCTTCTTCCACCAGCATCATAACTAACGCAGAAGTTAACCATTGACTGCTTTCGCCGATCGGTGCCTGTATATTGGGTTTAAAATCGCCGAGTGTTTTCTGATAGATAATCTTACCGTCTTTATAAATCATCAATGCCTGTTCATCGCCCAATTGTTTTTGATTGTTGAGCATCAACTGCTCCACCGCATTGAAATTTTGTGCAAAAGAAAATGTGATTGAAAAAAGAAACGCAATAAAAAGAAGTATCGCTTTCATAAGAGACCGATTATGCTGCTAAAGATATTTGAAAAGAGAATGCGGAAAGTTATGTAGAGAGGAACATTAACAATTTTGCATCAGTTCACATCAATCAATTTTATAACAATCGTTGATGATTTTTTATTAAAGACCCGGTCCCGATGCTGTTACGTTTATTTGCAGTAGAGCAGTCATAGCCGCAGCAAGGATCAATTTCATCGGTTCATCCAACTGCTTAGCAAGCCAAACAATATTTTTATTCATACCAAATGCACCCCCGCCGTAATATTGAACAGCACTAAGGGCGCTTCCGTTTTCAATAAATTCATAGCCTAATGCAGGTAGTGAACGGCCATCGTTTGATGTAACAGTGATGATATAAATCTTTCTTTCAGCATTCGTTAAATAGGCATCATAGGTATTGTTGCCCTCATTTACTTTTACCACATTCATCAATAATGCCCATGTATTGGTTGTATCCTCATTGATGCTGATGAATGCCGTAAAATTGCCCGATTCCTTCAGCACATCTCCACCGATTGTTAAGCTGGGAAGAATCTCAATTTCACGCAGCGATTCTATTTTCACCTGCTTTGCTGCGTTTACTTTCGCTTTATCCTGTGCCTTGTTGCTTAAAACAAATGAAAACTTTTCCTTGCTGGTACTTTCGGTTTTTAAATTAAAGATGGATCCTTTGCTGCTGGTAGTTGTCCAACCCAGTTTACTGGATATAACCTCGTAATCACCAAAGCGGAACTTCCAGATTTTGCCAAACCATTGCGTTCCCATTTTAACTTTTAATTCATCGGCACTGTCAGCAAGATTTTTACTGAGAGCAATATTATTTTTTTGTGCTGTAGTGAAAAAAGAGAAAAAAAACAGCAGGCATATGAGCACTGTTTTGAGATAATGTGCTGACATAAAATATGGTTTACTTCTAAGTTAAAACATATTTTCCTGGTTTCAGCTTACACTCAATTATTCAATCAATTTGTTTTTCCCGGATATACTTTCAATGCTTCTTCCAAACAATCCATGGCATTGTTCAGTGCAACTAAGTTCAATACATAAGCTAAGCGAACTTCATTTTTACCGAGACCTGCTGTTCCATAAAAACCCGTTGCCGGTGCAAGCATCACTGTTTGTTCTTTATATGAAAATGATTCCAGTAGCCATTGGCAGAATGTATCACTATCATCAATGGGTAGTTTGGCCATGGCATAAAAAGCACCACCGGGGTTAGGACAAAATACTCCCTGCATTGCATTTAATCGTTGCACTAATAAATTTCTGCGGGAAAGATATTCAGCTTTCGGTGTGTCAAAATAGGAATCAGGTAAATCAACTGCTGCCTCACCCAGGATTTGTGCCAATCCCGGCGGACTTAACCTTGCCTGTGCAAATTTCATGGCTGCATCATATACTGCTTTGTTCTTTGTAACAAATGCCCCCAGCCTTGCACCACAGGCGCTGTAACGTTTGCTGATGGTATCCATTAACACAACATGTTGCTCCAACCCTTCAATATGTAATGCACTTACATAATCGCCATCACCGTGTCCTGCTTCCGGCGGATAACAAAATTCACGGTAAGCTTCATCGCTAAACAAATAAAGATCATGTTTTAAACAAACATCTTTCAGTTCAAGCATTTCTGCTTTACTGTATAAATATCCTGTAGGATTGTTAGGGCTGCAAATAACGATAGCTTTTGTTTTTGATGTAATTACTTTTTCAAATTCTTCAATAGGAGGTAAGGCGAAACCATTTTCAATATGTGAAGTGATGGGAATAACTATTACACCTGCTGCACAGGCAAACCCATTATAGTTGGCGTAAAAAGGTTCAGGAATAATCACTTCATCACCTGCATTTAAACAGGTAAGAAAACCAAACATAATTGCTTCGCTTCCGCCGGTTGTAATGAGTATCTGATCATAGCTTACATCAATGCCAACTTTTTTATAGTACTGTGTAAGCTTGCGGCGATAACTTTCATTCCCTGCACTGTGACTGTATTCTAATACTTTAATGTCAGCATGACGCACTGCATCCAGAATAGCAGGAGGTGTTTCAATATCGGGCTGACCAATATTGAGATGATACACTTTGGTGCCTCTTTTTTTTGCGGCTTCTGCGTAAGGAACCAATTTTCTGATGGGAGATGGCGGCATCTGCTCTCCACGCTTGCTGATTGATAACATCAAACAAAGATAGGGGA
This sequence comes from Chitinophagaceae bacterium, assembly GCA_043754995.1. GTDB lineage: Bacteria > Bacteroidota > Bacteroidia > Chitinophagales > Chitinophagaceae > Lacibacter. The sequence continues at coordinate 4,222 of JAYUTS010000147.1, read as the reverse complement.
GGCATAGAAATTAAAAACCCCAACGTTGCAGTTGGGGCTTCTCAATGATTTATCAAAAATGGTTATTGCTGAACATCACCCATAATGGTTAATTCCTGTTGCTGATCAATACCCAAAAATTTCACATATACTTTCTTTGTGAAATTGCCAACAGCCGCTGCATTATAAGTAGCCGTAATGGTTCCGGTTTTACCGGGTTTGATTGGTTCTTTGGTATAATCAGATTTTGTACAGCCGCAACCCGGTGTTACTGTTTCAATAACCACATCTTCATTACTTGTATTGGTAAATGTAAAGGTGGCTGTAACAGGGTTGTTTACTTTTGGTTTTCCCAAATCAACAGTTTCGCTGCTGAATTTGGTAATATCACTTGGTTTTTTTGCCTGACCGATTACTGCTGTCACTAAAAAGAGTGCAATAAATGATGCGAATACTGACTTCATATATTTACTGTTTAATTTTGTAATTGTTTAAAAACGTTTAATGCCTGGTTGCCCGGTACAGATTGATCAGGTGTTTTCCAAACCTGCCCTTTTATTGTGAATTGTTTTACCTGTCCGCCATTGTAATAAATAGTGATTGATTTTTCAAACAACCCTTCAGCGGCCGAATTATACCCAACCTTAATGGTGGTTTTGCCTCCGGCTAAAACAGGATCTTTGCTCCATTCAGGAGTGGTACATCCGCAACTGGCTTGTACATTTTCAATTTTCAAAGTGTCTTTACCAATATTTTCAACGGTAAAGTTGTGTGTTACTGGTTTGCCTTGCGGAATTTTCCCAAAATCAAAGCTGGTTTCAGGCAATTTTATGATGTCCGGTTTGGGTGTTGTTGCAGTTGTAGTGCCATGATCATGACCATCATGGGTTTGAGCCATGCCTGCAACAACAAGAAAACAACTGAACGTAAAGCTGAAAATTATTTTTTTCATATTATTTGTGTTCTTAACGATTTCAAAAGTAAGTATAAGTACAGACAGTTCATAGCCCCAAAAGGTTGCCTTCACAAATTTTTACCAGATTTATATGAACGGAAACCGGTTGATTTAAGCCAAAACCTCAACTGAAGTGCGTAATTTGTTCACACACAGTATTTGTTTTCACCAAAACAACTTACACGTGTTAACGGGGTAGTCAAAACATTTATTTTTGCCACATGGATTCAATCAGCAGCGACAGCTTGCAATTGCAACAGCTTTCATTTGAACACTTCAAAAATGAAGTGTTACAGGATTATCGCTTTGCCTGCCTGAGCCGGGAGGCCAGTCTGTTGGGCCGCAAAGAAGTACTTACCGGCAAAGCCAAATTTGGCATTTTTGGCGATGGCAAGGAAGTGCCGCAACTGGCGATGGCCAAATTCTTTCAGCCCGGTGATTTTTACAGCGGGTATTACCGTGATCAAACCTTTGCTTTTGCAACCGGTACCGCCAGTATCAAAGAATTTTTTGCTCAATTATATGCCGATCCTGATACCAGCCATGATCCTCATAGTGCAGGCCGTCAAATGAATTCGCATTTTGCCACTGCCTTTGTTGATGAAAACGGTGAATGTCTTGATTTGGTGAACCGGAAAAATCTTACATCAGGTATGGCACCAACTGCAGCTCAAATGCCGAGGTCAGTTGGGTTAGCACTTGCTTCTAAACTTTTCAGAAATTCTGAGGTGCTGAAAAATTTTTCTTCTTTATCCGATCATGGTAATGAAGTTTGTTTTACAACCATTGGTGATGCCTCAACAAGTGAAGGTCATTTCTGGGAAACATTAAATGCAGCGGCAGTACAACAAATTCCGTTAGCTGTTTTTGTGTGGGATGATGGCTTTGGCATTTCTGTTCCAAAAATCTATCAAACAACCAAAGGCTCTATTTCTGAAGCATTGAAAGGATTTCAGAAAAATGAAGACAGCAACGGTATTGAAATTTATAAAGTAAAAGCCTGGGACTATGCCGGCATGTGCGAAGTGTTTGAAGCCGGTATTGCAAAAATCCGTGCCACCCATACACCGGCATTGTTTCATGTAGAAGAAGTTACGCAACCGCAGGGCCATTCTACTTCGGGTAGTCATGAACGTTATAAAACCACCGATCGCCTGCAGTGGGAACGTGACTGGGACTGTATTAAGAAAATGAAAGAATGGATCTTTGAAAATTCATTGGCTGATGAAGAAGAATTAGCAGCCATTGAAACCGAAGTAAAAGAATATGTACGTAATGAAAAAAATGCTGCATGGAATGAATTTCATCAACCGATCAAAGACCAGGTACAAAAAGTTTCAGGGATCCTGCAAACATTGATAGAAAGTTCATCCAATGCTGCGGCCATTCAAAAGTTGAAACAGGAATTAGAAGCCAACAGGGAGCCCAGCCGCAGAGATGTTATGAGCAGTTTGTATAAAGCCATATTACTTGCTGAAGATGTAAGAAATGAAGAGGCCGGAAAATATTATCATGCATTGATTGATGAAAGCAAGTCTTTGTTCAACACACACCTTTATCATGAAGGCGCTTCAAGTGCAATGAAGGTTGCAGCAGTAGAACCTGAGTTTGCTGCGGATGCACAGGTAATGAATGGGTATGAAATACTCAACCGTTATTTTGATCAGTTGTTCAGCAATAACCCTAAAGTAGTTGCCTTTGGCGAGGACCTTGGATTTATTGGTGATGTGAACCAGGGCTTTGCAGGGTTACAGGCAAAACATGGTGAAACAAGAATATTTGATACCGGCATCCGGGAGTTAACTATTATGGGGCAGGGTATTGGTTTGGCCATGCGTGGCCTAAGACCAATTGCTGAAATTCAATACCTCGATTATCTCATTTATGGATTGCAACCCTTAACCGACGACTTGGCTACCTTGCAATTTCGTACAGCAGGCAGGCAAAGTGCACCTGTTATTATACGATCAAGAGGCCACAGGTTAGAAGGTATCTGGCATAGTGGTTCACCCATGGGTATGATCATTAACAGTCTTCGTGGAATGTATGTATGCGTGCCACGTAACATGGTGCAGGCTGCAGGTATGTACAATACATTGTTGCAAAGCAGTGAACCGGGTTTGGTGGTTGAATGTTTGAATGGATACCGGTTAAAAGAAAAATTGCCTTCTAACTTATCAACTTTTACAGTACCGATGGGTATTCCGGAAGTGATCAGGCAAGGAACTGATTTTACGATTGTTTCGTATGGTTCTACGCTGCGCATCATTGATGAAGCAGTTCAGCAATTACAAAAAATGGGAACCAATTGTGAAGTGATTGATGTACAAACACTCTTGCCTTTTGATATTCATCATATCATTCTTCAATCATTGAAGAAAACAAACCGTATTGTATTTATTGATGAAGATGTACCGGGCGGGGCTGCTGCTTATATGTTTAATAAAGTAATGGAGGAACAGGGCGGTTATAAATATTTAGATGTTGCACCCCGAACTATTACAGCCAAAGCACATCGCCCTTCTTACGGAAGTGATGGCGATTATTTCAGCAAGCCCAATGCTGAAGAAATCATTGAAGTAATCCTGGAAATGATCCGTGAGTAATTCTTTAATTAATACTGTATGAAATTGGATTTATACCAGGTTGATGCGTTTACCTCCACTTTATTTAAAGGAAACCCAGCTGCAGTTGTTCCATTAAAGGAATGGATCAGTGATGAACTGATGCAGCAACTGGCTATGGAAAATAATTTAGCTGAAACCGTTTTCTTTGTTCCTTCAAAACAAACCGGGATTGATTATGATATCCGATGGTTTACTCCTGAACTGGAGATCAACTTATGTGGTCATGCAACTTTAGCAAGTGCATTTGTTTTATATGCCATCCTCGGGTATACAAAAACGTCCGTTACTTTTCATTCAAAGAGTGGGTCATTAAAAGTTGAAAAAAAGGATGATGTATATGAAATGGATTTTCCATCATGGAAACCCGAACGTATAACTGATTACCCGGAAGATATTGCAGCCATACTCGGTGTAAAAGAAATAACAGGTGTTTATAAATACAGAGACTTATTAATAGAAGTGGACACTGAAGCGGAAGTGGTAAATGCAAAACCTGATTTCACTGCATTGAAAAAAACAGGAGCAATGGTTATCCTTACTGCAAAAGGCGAGAAGGTTGATTTTGTTTCAAGATTCTTTGCTCCTTCAGCCGGCATTAATGAAGACCCCGTAACCGGTTCAGCACATTCTCAACTGATCCCTTTCTGGAGTGAAAAACTCG
>JAYUTS010000146.1:0-7664 GCA_043754995.1 Chitinophagaceae bacterium | reverse complement strand
GAAAGATGCGGCAACCGTTTGGGCACTGTGCTTCTTGTTGCAGTGAGCGGTTCGGCCAATGCATCTTCAATTTCTTTTGCCGTAAAGATTTTTTCTTTTGCAAAACGTTGCAGCCATTTGTTCCGCTGCTCAACAATAGCATCATTATTTTTTCCCATCACCAGTGTTGAAGGACGGTTAGGAATGATCGAAAGTGCAGTGATCTCTGCCAACGACAAATGGTTAGGATTTTTTCCGAAGTAGAGGATAGAAGCTGATTTCACACCTTCTATATTACCTCCATAAGGCACAAGATTGAGATAGAGTTGAAGGATCTCTGCTTTGCTGTATGTCCATTCTAATTGCAGGGCACGGAACATTTCAACGAGCTTGTTCACAAAGGTTCTTCGTTTCGGTTCTAGCGCCCTTGCCACCTGCATGGTGATGGTGCTGGCGCCGGAAGTGCGTTTCAGATGAAACAGATTCATAAAAAAAGCCCTTGTCACTGCAATGGGGTTAATGCCGATGTGATAGTAAAAGTATTTATCCTCTTTCTGAATAATGGTTTTGCGGAGAAGGGGAGAGATTTCATTCAGTTCTGTTTTCATGCGCCACTTTTCATCTTTGGTGAGATAGGCGTGGATCACTTCTCCTTTGTTGTCGGTAATGAGCGTGGAGTATTCAATTTTATCAGGCAATGGAAAGAGCAGGTGCAGGATGAAAAAAAGCAGCAGGAAGGCAACAACTACAAAAAATATTCTTGTATGAATTTTCCACCATGTTAGCATCTTCCATTTCATAAGAAAATAAAAAGTTGTTTCTTACTGATAAATGTATGATGCAATAAGTAAGTTTCCTATCAGTAGTTTTTTTAAACACGCACTTTTTACATCATTTATAAAATATTTAATAAATGGCACTTGTAAATATGGTATACTCTGTATTACATTCATGTTCAAATTCTCACTTCTTCAAATCTCTTTCAACTTTCAAGTTTATGCGTAGCCAACTACACCTGCTGTTACTGACAGTAACGGTAAGCCTTTTTGTATCCTGTAACCGGAATGCTGTACAACTGAACGACACCAACGCCAAAGGCGAAGTACCTGCTCTTGGTAATCTCGTCTTCCGCTTTTCCAAACAACTGATGCCCGATTCCTTACTCAACCGCTGGGATTCTGTGTCCTATATTGAGTTTGAGCCAAAGATCGCCGGCAGGTTTCGTTGGGAGCATGGCGATGAACTCATCTTTTCACCTTCTGCTCCATTAGCACCTGCAACAACTTACAAAGCATCTGTAAGCAAAGAAGTGCTTGCCTTCAGTAAGTTTAATAAAGTAACCGTGAAAGATGAGCTGGAGTTTCATACCGCTGATCTGCAATTGGAGAATTCAAATATCACATGGGTGTCGCAGGATGATGGAGGAAACAAAGCAGTACCACAGGTTGATCTGTATTTCAACTATATGGTTAGCCCTGCGGTATTGAAAGAGAAACTGGAAGTAACGGTTGATGGTGAGAAAAAAGACTACACTGTTCAAACCATTGCAAATGATAAAAAAGTTTCTATCCGCATCTTACAGGTAAAAGCAGAAGACAAAGATTACAACACAGTCGTGTCGATTGGTAAAGGAATTGTTCCTGATGGCGGCAAAAATGCAACAAAAGAAACCATTGAAGAAAAACTCACCGTTCCATCTCCTTACAATCTTACAATCAATCAAGTTGAATCAAGACACGATGGACTGTCTGCAACCATCAAAGTATTTACATCGCAACAGGTGGTAGCAGAAGGATTGGCTTCGTTCATCAAGTTTAATCCTATTACCAAATTTGGAGTTGAAGTAGAGGAAGATGGATTGCTCATCACCGGCGATGCATTCAATCTGCAAAACAGCTATGAGCTTTTGCTGGCAAAGGGTTTGCGTGGAAAGCTGGGTGGAACTTTAAAAGAAGATTACAGCAGCAATATTGCTTTTGGTGAGTTGGAACCTGGTATCAGCTTTGGCAACAGTAAAGCAGTATATCTCTCATCGGGCGGACAAAAAAATATTGAAGTAAAGATCACCAATATGCCAAAAGTAAGAGTGGTGATCTCAAAAATTTATGAAAGCAATTTACTCGCAGCACATCGTTATGGTTATTATCCAAAAGATGGAAGTGATGAATATTATTACGATGAAGAAGGCGGTGATGCCACATTGGGTGATGTGATCTATGAAAAAGAAATTGATACACGATCTCTACCAAAGATGGGTGGAAGCAGGTTGTTTAATTTCAATCTGGCCGACCAGGTAAAAGATTTTAATGGCATCTATCATATCATGATCCGCTCAACAGAAGATTACTGGATCAAAGACAGCCGTTTTATTTCGCTCAGCGATATTGGATTGATTGCAAAAGAAGGCAAAGAAAAAATGCTGGTGTTTGCCAATTCTATTAAAACAGCTTCTTCTTTAAGTGGTGTGAATGTGACTGTGTATGGCGCCAACAACCAGGTGCTGGGCATTGGTACAACAAACGGAGAAGGTGTGGCAGAAGTAGCTTATGCAAGAAAAGAATTCAGCGGATTTAAACCGGCCATGGTGATTGCGAAAACTGCAGATGATTTTAACTACCTGCCTTTTCATTCAACAAGAGTGAATATGAGTCGCTTTGAAGTAGGTGGAAAATCGTATAGTACAAGTGGAATGGATGCATTTATTTATGCTGAACGTGATATTTATCGTCCCGGTGAAAAGATCAATGCCAATGTGTTGTTGCGTACAAGTGATTGGAAAAGCCCCGGCGAACTTCCTGTGAAGTTTAAGTTTGTAATGCCCAACGGAAAAGAGTTAAAGAGTTTCCGTAAGATGCTGAATGAGCAAGGCTCTGCCGAAGTTTCTGTTGATCTGCCACAAAGCGCTATCACCGGTAGTTATCAACTGGAATTGTATTCAGGCAATGATGTATTGATGAGTACAAAAACATTCAGCGTAGAAGAATTTGTTCCCGACAGGATCAAAGTAACTGCACAGTTAGGCAAACCATTTTTGATAACAGGCGATTCAACAACATTGCGCATCAATGCCGTTAACTTTTTTGGCCCGCCTGCAGCCAATCGTAATTACGAAGCAGAGATCCAGTTCAAGCAAACTTATTTTTCTCCTGCTAAATACGATCGTTATACATTTTCACTCAGCAATCAACAAACCTTTTTTGATAAAGTAGTAAGAGATGGTAAAACAGATGCTGATGGTAATGCAACAGAAGGAGTAGGTGTGCCTGCCATGTATAAAAACATGGGCTTACTCACCGCCAATATTTATACAACCGTGTTTGATGAAACAGGAAGACCGGTAAGTAAACTCACAACCGCCGATGTATTTACTCAAACTGTGTTTTATGGATTGGGTTATGATGGGTATTATTATTATCCACTCAATCAAAGCATCCAGTTTCCGCTCGTTGCATTGAACAAAGATGAAAAGCTTGTAACGGCGCAGGCAAAAGTACAGGTCATCAAACATGAATACAGAACGGTGCTGAGTAAGAGCGGCGATTATTTCCGTTACGATTCACAAAAAGAAGACATCGTTGTAAAAGAAGATGTGGTAACGGTGAGTGGTGAAAGTTCAAAATACAATTTCATTCCACGCAAGCCCGGCGATTATGAGATCCGCATTTATGCAGCAGGCGCTGAAACCTATGTGAGCCGCAGCTTTTACAGCTATGGATCATGGGGTGGCGATAACAGTTCCTTTGAAGTAAATACAGAAGGACAGATTGATATTGAGCTGGACAAGAAAGAATATGCAACAGGCGAAAAAGCAAAGATCTTATTCAAAACTCCTTTCAGCGGACGAATGTTGGTGACCATGGAAACAGATAAAGTGATCTCTTATGAATACATCAATGTAGAAAAACGATCTGCTTCAATGGAGTTAAACTTAATCGATGCACATTTGCCGAATGTATATGTAACAGCCACCTTGATCAAACCACATACCATGGGCGATATTCCATTAACCGTGGCACATGGATTTCAATCCTTGAAAGTAGATGCAGCAAACAGGAAGATGGAGGTGCTCATCACAGCAGCTAAAACAACAAGGAGCCGCACACATCATAAAGTGAGTGTGAAAACAAAACCCAACAGTTATGTTACGTTGGCAGCAGTGGATAATGGTGTGTTACAAGTAAGCAATATGAAAACACCTGATCCTTATGCGTATTTCTATCAACGCAAAGCATTGGGTGTAGATGCATTTGATCTCTACCCATTATTATTTCCTGAACTGCGTGCAAGACTCAGCAGCACCGGTGGCGATGGAACTGAAATGGAAAAACGCAACAACCCCATGCCCAACAAACGGATCAAGATTGTGAGTTACTGGAGCGGTGTGCAAAAAGCAAACGGAAGCGGTGAAGTAAATTTTGAATTTGATATACCACAGTTCAGCGGGGAGATCCGTTTAATGGCTGTTGCATATAAAGATGAATGCTTTGGTGCAGGCGAAGCCAATATGACGGTTGCTGATCCGGTTGTGATCAGTACAGGCCTACCAAGATTCTTAAGTCCGGGTGATACCATCACGGTGCCGGTTACACTCAGCAACACCACAAAGAATGCAACCACTGCTAAAGTGCATTTGAAAGTGAGCGGACCATTACAGGTTGTTGGTGCTGCTGATCAGCAAACCAATTTAACCGCCAATGCAGAAAGCAGGGCCGTGTTTAAAGTAGTGGCACAACAACGGATCGATTCAGGAACCATCCGTGTGGAAGTAAGTGCATTGGGCGAAAAGTTTTTTGAAGAAACACAGATCACTGTTCGACCGCCATCTACATTACAAAAAGAAAGTGGAAGTGGAAGTATAGCAGCAGGTTCATCACAAACAATCAGCATTCCTCTCAACCGGTTTATGCAGGGCAGCACTGATTATAAACTCGTCGTAAGTAAATCACCCGCATTGGAGTTAGGTGATCAGTTGAATTATTTAGTACAGTATCCTTATGGCTGTACTGAACAAACCGTATCATCAGCATTTCCTCAATTATACTTTAGTGACCTGGCAGAAGCGATGAAGAAAAATAAATCATCGTCTGCAACATCTGTTGCAAACATCAATGAAGCCATCCGTAAAATAAAAATGCGGCAGTTGTACAATGGATCGGTTACCATGTGGGATGGAGAAGGAACAGCTAATTGGTGGGCGACGATCTATGCAGCACATTTTTTAATGGAGGCACGCAAAGCCGGTTATGATGTAGACAACAGTTTGGTTGAAACCATGCTGGGTTATCTCATCACCCGTTTAAAAACAAAAGAAACCGTTGATTATTATTACAACCGCACACTCAATAAAAAGATCGCACCAAAAGAAGTGGCGTATAGTTTATATGTTCTTGCACTGGCGAATCGTTCACAACCAAGTGTGATGAATTATTACAAAGCCAATCAGCAAATGCTGGCACTCGACAGCCGTTACCTGCTGGCAGCCGCTTATGCATTGAGTGGAGATAAAAAATCATTTACCTCCATGCTGCCATCCAGTTTCAGTGGCGAAGTAAGTGTAGCACAAACCGGTGGAAGTTTTTACAGTGATGTGCGTGACGAAGCCATTGCCTTGAATGTATTGATCGATGCTGATCCCGGCAATGCACAGATTCCACTCATGGCAAAACATGTGGCTGCTTATTTAAAACAACGGCAATGGTTGAGTACACAGGAACGCTCATTTGGTTTTCTTTCTCTCGGCAAGTTGGCACGTGCTGCTGCAAAGAGTAATATCACTGCTGATGTAAAAGTGAATGGCAAAACAGTTGGCAAACTTAATGGCACCGATCTCAAGCTGGGTGCAAAAGAACTAGGCGGCAGTAACATTGAAGTGGTCACCAAAGGCAGCGGACGTTTGTATTATTATTGGGTGGCCGAAGGTGTAAGTACAACAGGTGCATACAAAGAGGAAGACAGTTATATCAAAGTGCGCCGACAGTTCTACAATCGTTTTGGAAACCTCATCACAAGTAACAGTTTTCAACAAAACGATTTAGTGATTGTAAAAGTGACCCTTGAAAAAAGTTTTGCAACAACAGTTGAGAATATTGTGATCACCGATATACTGCCTGCAGGTTTTGAAATTGAAAATCCACGCACCAAAGAAATTCCCGGTATGGATTGGATCAAAGACGGTTTCAGTCCAACTGCATTGGATGTACGTGACGACCGGATTCATTTGTTTGTTGATCTCAACACTGGGCGGCAGAGTTATTATTATGCAGTAAGGGCCGTGTCACCCGGTGTCTATCGTATGGGCCCCGTAAGTGCCGATGCTATGTACAATGGTGAATATCATTCGTATCATGGGGCAGGGGTGATAACAGTTTTGCAGTAACGGATCAGGTATGCCATACTTCCAAAGTATGGCATACCTGTTTAAAACAGCTACTTCTTTTTCTTTGCTACTTCAGTATAAGCCGTTGTTAACAGGTCTGTGAGCAACGGCTTTTTTATTTTGGAAAGATCAGCAAGTGTCCAGCCCTGTTTGCCCCATTTGTTGGGAACAGGATAAATGATTTCCTTATCAATCAAACAGAACACATCCTGATCCGTTGCTGAAAGTTTTACGCAAACGATCTTCTTTGGTTCATCTAAAGTGGCAAAGATTTTTTTCTTTACCCGGTAAGATGCTTTTTCAAAATGCGGTTCTTCCGTTGCATCCGGAAATGATAAAGCCAGTTGTTTGAAAGAGTCGATTGAAATCATACGATAAGATAAACATATTTCTCAATGTCCTATATGGGGGCAAGACAAAGCAATTTATCCAAACAGTTCCCTCCTGCGTCGGGATGACAGCACTGTGGGGCGAAAAAACAACCATCATCAATAAATCAATATGCAACTACTGTTTTAGAAAGTAGATTGCTTCGCCACAAGTCCACACACGGGCCAACATGCTCGCAAAGTCGTTACTAAAGTTAGAACGTCATTGCGAGGCACGAAGCAATCTATCCCAACAGTTCCCTCGTATCCTCGGGATGACAACTATGTGGGACAGAAAAACAGCCATCATCAATAAATCAATATGCAACACAACTTGTCCGGCTGATACGGGATAGGATGATTGTGTTGGCAATAAAGTAATTCAACACAGTAGTACAAAAGTCTGATCAAGGCCTTTGACGGGAATTGGCTGTCATAATTCTCGGCTTGATCTTTTGTTTCTTTTGTATCAAGACAAAAGAAAGAGTAGTTGTGCTTGCACAACACTAATCTATTTTTCAGCCATGTCCCGATGAAAGACATTGCTTAGAAGGAATGCTCACAAACGCAACTCAAACAAACAACAGTTGGGTTCTTTTTGATAATGCAGCGGCAGGCCCGCTGTATTCGTCAACCGATGGATGCCCAGAAAAGTAAATCCTGCTTTTGTATAATGCTCAATCAGTTTCACATTGTTTCCTAATGTATCAAGACGAACAAAATCTTTTTGATTTGCTTTTGCAAATTGCTTTGCCCATTCTGTAATAATGCCCACAAAATTTTGTCCCCTGAAATTTGGGTTGGTGGCAATACGGTGAATATAAACAGCCGCATCCTTGTTACGTTCTTCCCAGATCTCTGCATCGCTGAAGGTAGTGGCCCACACACAGGCAATGCTATCGTTGATCAATAATTTCCATTGACGGTTCTCTGCCAATTCT
>JAYUTS010000145.1:0-19892 GCA_043754995.1 Chitinophagaceae bacterium | reverse complement strand
CTGTAATTTCAAAATGAGGGAAATGCCGGCTAAAGAATAAATCAGTTACACCATCACCACAACCCAGATCAAGTATTTGCAAATGCTCATCCTGTTCATATTTTTTTACTTCAAACACTTTATACTCTGCAAAATAAAAGCTATCGGCCCCCGCAACATGCCTGATGCTTTTTGTATGTACTTCCCTGTAATCTTTTGCAAACCTGTCGAAATCCTGATTCATTTATACTGCTATTTATGTCAATCTGATTAAAAAAAATCACTTACACTTATAAACGAATGTAGTTAATTTAGCTTCTGTTCCTTTGTCCTGCATCAGAACTTATAAAAAGGGATTCGCAACGAAACCAAAAACTCACGTTTTGAAAGAAACTATATTAAAAAATAAGCACTACCTGGCAAGCATTTTTTTTGTTTTCTTACTCGCTTATTTACCATTGAATACATTTTTATTTGCGCTTAAAAACGATATGTTCACCGGGTATTTGCCTCCACGTTTTTTAATGAGTGAAGTTTTAAAAACGAATACACTCCCTTTATGGAATCCTTATATAGCGTTTGGCATACCTTTTTATGGTGATATGAGTGGCGCCTATTGGAGCCCTGTAACATGGCTGATTGCCTCAACTAGTGGGTATAATGCTTACACGCTTACCATTGAAGTAATGATTTATATTGTAACAGGTGCTATTGGGATGTATATACTGAGTTCACAATACACAACTAAAAAATACATCTGCTTTATTGCTGCCGTTGCTTATATTGGTAATGGTTATATGGTTGGACACCTGCAACATTTAAACTGGCTTAGTGGTGCTGCTTTTTTACCCTGGTGTTTATGGAGTATCAACAGAATGTTTAAGTCTTCCTCCCTCCAAACAATCCTTATTGCCGTTTTATCATTTTATTTCTTTATAGCTTCAGCTCACCCGGGTATCGTTATTGGTGCTTTGTATTTTTTTATTCCTTACATAGTGTTTAAGTTATTCAATCGCACACACATTTCACCTGGAACCAGTATTATTATACCGATAAAAACGCTGTTTACTTTCCTGTTACTTCTTCTACTGCTTGCTGCGGGTCTTATTATCGGGTATGCCGATATATATTCTGAATTCGGAAGAAAAGAGAAACTTGGACTTGAACTCGTATTAGCAGAAAATACAACCATACAAAGTTGGATAAGCATACTCCTACCCTTTTCCACAACAAAGAATCCGGAGCTGTTTAACAACGACATTGCTCTAAGGAATAGCTATTGCGGTTTGTTAATCCTGTCGTTTTTTATATCCGGCTTCTTAAAAAAAATGAAGCGTGAACAGATCTTTTTTTTATGTTCCTCCTTATTCTTTTTTATCCTTTCAACAGGAGGTGTCTTTAAACTATTTGCATATAAGTTTTTGCCACTCTTAGGTTATGTAAGGGTTAATGGAGAATTCAGGATTTTCACCATCATTGGTTTAATTATTATTGCTGTGATGGTCATAGATGAATTTAATCCTGCCGATTCAAAGCAACTGAAAAAGATGAGCCTGGTTATTAAGGGCCTGATCATTTTATTGGCTTTTAGTTTTATTGCAGGCATTTACATTTTTTTAAATGATGGAAAAGAAAATTCACTGTTTCAGACTACCCATTCATTCTTCAGCAATATAAGGCCTAATTTAAAGTCATTGGTTGATCAAATCAGCTTTGCTGAAACGTTGCTGATTCAAAGTGTTTTACAAATATCCCTACTGGCCCTGCTGCTCTTCTTCCTGAAAAAAAATAAAACCAGGCAAATCCTTTTCATTGTTTGTATTGATATCATTCTTGCAACTCTTATGAATCTTCCTTATACAGGAGTAGGAAAAGAGCCTGTAAAAAAAATAAATGCCATTTTACAAAAATCCCCCGACGGAATTCCAGTTCCGGATTTAAAGCCAGTGAATGATGCAGCTACAATACCTCCTGATGAAGAAAAACTGATAGGTGACTGGAGCTTTTATAACAAGCAACCAGGCCCTATACATGATGTTTACTACCCAATAAAATTGAACTCCGTAGTAACATATTACCAATTGCAAAAAAAAGACAGCAACTATAATGTAAACCGTCACCCGCTTCTTTTTATTACCGACTCATCTATTAAATATCCATTGACACAAATCTTGAAAATAAAAAAAGATGATCTTACTTACTATTCAGTGAATCAATTACATTTAGAGTTTACTTCCCCTCAAAATGGCAACCTTGTTTTTTTGCAGAACTCTTATAAATACTGGCTTGTTAAAAACGAAAATGAAACATCTCACCCATCGAAACTTGTAACTGGCTTTATGTATATACCGGTAAAGCAGGGCAATAACAAACTTACATTTGAATTTAAGCCTGCCCATATTCCGTTCTTGCTTTTGAGCACCTTAGTTTTATTATGCATTTATATATTTCTTTGTTTTACAGCAAAGGCAAAAAACAACCTGTTTAACTGACAACTTCATGAGCAAAATAATAAATCTGAAAGAGGTATTTGTCATCATTGCTTATTTCATATTCATGTATTTGCTGTACCTGAAGCTTGGCATTATTGAAATAAATGAGGCTGAGAAATACATACAGGCAAGCAGGTCGATCATAGATGGAGAAATAACAAAAACATTAAAGCAGCATTTTTTTTACAGTAGCTATATACTCTTTCTTACCCTGATTTTTCTGATAGGGAGTATAAAAATAGCAGTATTTGCACAACTGCTTCTTAATATTCTTGCTGCTATTTGTTTAAAGAAAAGTATAAATCTTTTATTGGGCAATAAATTTGGGGGGCAACTTGGCCAAATTTGTTTTCTGTTTTGCATCCCTATTCAAACATGGGCGCTTACATTATTCAGCGACAACTTCTTTGTTTGCATGATCTGCATTACATTATACTACACGTTGAAACATAAAACAAAAACTGAGTTATCGATATGGTTGGCGCTTTGCTTGTTGCTGATTTTTTCACGCCCTCCGGGCATTTTCTTTACGTATTGCTTTATCTTTTATTATTTATATCAACTGAAATTTTTAAAACCCCCTTTCTTTTACAGTTTAGCTATACTTGCCCTCGCTGTTATTTTCTTTTTACTTTTTACCACTGAAGTAGAAACAAAAGGATACATCAAACCCATTGCCGCAGGAGCTGTTATTGTAGATAAACCAGATTATGATATCCCTGAGTTTAATGAGAGAAAAAAAGAAACCACGCTCCATGCCTACATTTATCTCTACAACAAACATGGTTTTTCTTACTTAACAACTCTATATTATAAGAAGGTAAAATCATTTTTTACCTTAACCCGTTCTTATTACTCAACTGCGCACAACTATATACTTATTGCCCATTATATTCTTTACCCGCTTGCAATAGCTGGATTTATTTTTTTATACCGAAACACCCAAAAGTCAACGGCCATGCTATTTCTACTGCTGATCTTTTTTGCAGCCAATTTAACAGGATTAACTTATAATGAATGGCATTACCGGTTTACATTAAGCATTTTCCCCGCTTTAATTATACTTTCTGTGATTGGAATAAATTTTCTTTTTAATTCAAAAAAAGCAGAAACCAAAATAACCGCAACTGGAAAATAAACGGATGCTGATGTTTTACCTGAGGATTAAGGAATCATTTATTAGAGGTACAGCTTCGCCGGTAATAGTTGAAAACAAGATCCTGAACTGATTAATATTCGACATACCGTTATACCATTTTACAGTATCAGCATCTGGCATGTAAATGGCATTTAAACTGTTAAACTTGTCCTCTTCCCGCTTGTTAAAGGCATGTGTTTTATATCCATGATCGCTCATGAGCAAAATAATTGCGTTGTCATTTGTATTTCGTTTGAGCGAGTCAATGACATTCATCATCAGCTTGTTGCTGTATTGTAAAGATTGAATGTATGCTTCTTTTTCAATTTCAACATTA
Organism: Chitinophagaceae bacterium; assembly: GCA_043754995.1. Taxonomy (GTDB): domain Bacteria; phylum Bacteroidota; class Bacteroidia; order Chitinophagales; family Chitinophagaceae; genus Lacibacter. The sequence continues at coordinate 15,946 of JAYUTS010000145.1, read as the reverse complement.
TGTATTTGACTGCTGAGATAAGGAATGTTGATCCTGCCTGTACTATCCATGATATAGGGCGAATGTGGAAGCATTAAATGTACATAACAAAATACAGGCTGGGTATTCCTTTCCCGGCTTTTTTCATATGTTTTTTGTATGAGTCGTCTATTTTGTTCATGCAACTTTTTATAATAAGCTTCAAGCCAGTCATTTTTACCCAGCTTTATAAACAAGTAAGGCGGCAACTGTTCAACAAAATCATCTAATAAGGTTGGATAGAGTAATAATAAAATCCCACCCGGCAGAAAACGATTCGTATAAGCCCCAGGATGATCCTGAATTGCAAAAGGAGAATAATTAATGGTATTATATCCTAACTGTTTAAACGTAGCAAAGGTTTTATTATGAAACATATCAACCATTGCCAGCTTACTACCTTCCTCACCATAAACCGACAAACTCTTTGGCATTGAAATGTACTCACCATTAAACATGGATGGCAATGACAATAATGTGTATTTATAATTACTTGCTGCGTTTTCTATGACTTTAAATTTTCTACTTGCTAAAAACTTAATGAAATTACTGTTATCGAAGTTGAAGTTTTGTTGCAAAGATTCACTGCCGGCATATTCATCCAGCAAAATCAGGTAAACAGAGGGGAGCGTCTTTCCTGTTTGAATATTTTGTTTGCTCTCAAAAAAACCTGTTGCTTCTTTTTTAGCCTTGTTATTATCAGTAAAAAAAAACAATACAAGCTCCAGCAATATAAGCAGGCCAAGCGTTACATTCAGCAACTTAATAAAACGGGGTCCAATAGTTTTTACTTTATGTACAACTAATGCAATGATCAGGAATAGACCAAGTATGATCAACAGTTGATCTTTTACATGAGGCAAGACTGTCCATAAGTCAAAGAAATTAATGATGGAGGTTGTATAAAGTAAAAAAAACAGGAGGACAAAAGTAAGGAAGGCTGCCTTTTTACTTTGTCGCTGAACAAGTTTACAAAAGCCAAAAGAAATCAATGCTACCCCGGTAAGTATAAAGAAAACCTTTACCACGTCAATGAAAGAGATCAACCCCCAATAATATCGCCATCCATGCAATATAAAAAGTATTATCAGCCAAATAGTATAGTAGTCGCTGCTATACATCTTCTTTATCGGGCTTACTTTATTCATATATTACAAAATACCCAACAACAGACGGGCTATTGTTGGGTATCATTTTCTTTTCAAATATTATTTACCGCATCAGGTACATCTTTCCGTATCCTTTATTAAAGAATTGATCTGTGTTATCACCTTCAGCTTTATACTTTTCAAGTCCCTGGCCATTTTGATTGGTAATGACCCTGTAAAGATAAATACCGTTACCGAGTTTGTTACCGTATTGATCTGTACCATCCCACTTAAAGTCGGTAATATTCCGGCCAATATGTAATGAACCTAATTCAGCTTTTGTAATTTCTCTTACTACTTTACCGGTGATTGTCAATATTTGTATGCGTATGTTTTGAGGTACTTCTGAACCTGTAATCGTAAAAACAAATGCAGTAGAAGTAGTAAACGGATTCGGATAGTTGAGCAGATTAGAAATCATCGGCTTATTAATTACCTGGAACGAAACCTTGTATTCAAAATCACCTGCCTTATTGCCACTGCGGTCAGTACCTGAAACTGTCAATTCATACTCTCCATCCATACGCAGGAATGGAAATAAATCAATGGTAGCTGAATTTTCTCCATTTGAAAGATTGGCAGGTGTAAACCGAACCGTATCGGAACCCGGTTTATAGTCCCTTACTGTATTATCAGGGAAACGGATACTGATCTTCATACCTGCTGTATCGCTTAATGCAAGGAACCTGCTGTCATCTTTCAATTTTATAAGGATATGTGGTTTTGATGAAACGATATCACGGTTTAAAATATGCGTACCGTCAAAAGTTACATCAAGCCAGGGCTTATAATTATCGGGCTTTACATAAAAGTTTTTATAAATAAAGTTGTTGAATAAGAATTGTTCTATCTGGTCATTATCCGGATTAACCATCAGGTAAAGTGTATTCAATCCCGGTAAATCTTTTGTATCAAGAATATAAGATACTACGATTGAATCACCACTTAGTAAAGGTTTCTTCTTTGGCAAATTGATAACACGTGGTGAATTATTCCGGTCGGTTATCACGAGCTTCAATTTCAAACTGTCAAATGCAGTTTCACTTACGTTTCTGAAAGCAATGGCAAAATCAAGCGGTTCGCCCAGTTCAAGTGTGTCTTTAAATCTAAATGTTAAGTTGGGTGCAATTGCTCCTTCAGGCACATAATCGGCATACAGTTTCCATAAACTCAATTGATGCGGAGTAATGTTGATATTATCTGTATTCTTCATCCTTAACTTGATATATGCAAACGATGATGCATCGATAAATGAAAGGGTAGTATCACGGGCATTTGTTACTGTTGCCAATAACATTTCAACTCCTGCTATTGTACGGCCTATAATATCAATGCTGGTTGTATCGGGTACAAGAGGTTCAATATTTGTTCCTCTCCATTTCAAATCCTTCCATGTTTTAGCCGGGCCAAACCAGGGCGATTCAATTGTTCCGGTGGTATAATAATCCGGAGCTTCAAATACCTGAACCAGTTGTTCATTGGTAGCTCCCACCTGTTGCTGTGGAGTGAAAGAAGAGTTTTTTCTGTAAATGAAAATCATTGGCTTGTCACTCTTAAAGGAATCAACCAAAGTAAAACCTGCGCTCTTGAACCGATGGTAAAGTGAATTACCGGCCCCGTAAGTATTTACATCTGATTTAAGCAGAGCTGTATCAATAACAGCTAAATGTGTACCTCCCAAATTAGTTACAGCAACATAATCACCAACCTTAATAATGTTGTCCATGAAATCCATGGCGCTTTTCCGTTGGGTTTGCACATAATAATTGTATTCGAAAAACAATCTTGTTGGTTTGCCACATACCGGAGACTGACTTCCATATAAACCCTGACCTGGCGCAATTTCCCTGTTTGTATATGGTTCCAGGGTTTTACCATCAAACACATAAAACTGGAAGGAACCGTAACGGCAACCATACCGTTCAATATTCTCAAAGTCAATAGCTACATCAATACTGCTTTCAACATGAAAAGGAAAAATTCCCGTACGTATCTGCACTCTTCTGATGGAAGAATCAAAAGTGAAGATTCGATTATCATTCAATGTAATTCTGTTATAAGTACTTTGCTTATGTTGAAAGTAGTGTGATTGATTAAATCCTGTTTCAGTACCGGGTATATAAACAAAACTGAAACTATTCCAGAGTATGGCTGAGTTTGCCTGGGGACGCATACCTACTCTCCAGTAATAAACCGTGCTGTCTTTAAAGTTGATGCCAGCCGGCTTAAATGCAATGGATCCGCCAACTGAAGAAGTTGAATCTATCTTTTTTATGGATGAATTAAAATTCTGTGTACTGTCAATCTCAAAATAATATTTACGCAATGTCCCCAAAGGATTAGCTGTGGAAGCATAGTAAGTGATATTCTGTTTGTTGATTATAGAATAATTATATGGATATACAGGACGTATTTCATCTTCAAAAATGAAAAACTCTTTTGTAACCACATTATTTGTTTCACATAATTCATTCAGGTTATTGGCAGGATCAATTTCAACCTTTAGTTTATTACTTCCTTTATCTGTAAACGGATTGATGGGCAATACCAATTCAATTGAATCGGCATATGAAATACGTTTTATTTTTTTATCAAAAACAATTGTTTTTTTGCCGTCAGGAAATTCCCTTGTAACAACTACATGCACAGAATCTTTTACTGCTTTACCCAGGTTTACAATTTTAATATTGGCTTTAAATTTATCCTCAGCAATGGAAATAAATTCAGGTGATACTTTAACCATGGGTGCCTCAATAGCATAATCCGGTTTCTGGGAACTGTAGAATTTGATGGCAGGATCGCCATGCAGTGTAATTTCTTCGAGGTGCATTCTTACATAAAAATCAAGAAATCCATTTTCCCTCACCAAAGTGTCGTTTACATTGGCCATGATGCGGCCAATTGACTGCCCATAAGCGGCAATACCCATCTGGTTATAAAACTCTTCGGTGTACAGATCAAGATAATTCACAATACCAAGATGCGTACTGGCTATAAATGCAATAGAACCTCTTTGCGGTGTAAGCACCCATTTTTCACTGATGATCATATTACCTGTTAGCCTTAATGCATCTGAAAGAAACATATTTCCTGCCTGGCAACCATTCACCAACAGAATCGGGTATTTATTGATGGCAGGATAATTAACAGGGTTATCAAGATTATACTCAAGCGTTGTGGGTGATGAGTGGCCGAAATAAGTAAGCAATGAAAACCCTTCCTGGAATAATCGGGTTATATTTTCACTCACAATATTTTGAATGGCAGCTACCCCTGTTTTTTGTAAAGAATAGACTGAAGCCCCAAAGGAAGTATCTTTTAATACATGCTCATATTGCGTAAGATAAAACCTGATCTGCTCACCTAAAAAATCATTGGCGCCGGCAACATGTATTACATTCTTTTTCCAGATTTCATCTGCTATTACACAGGAATTGGAATTATAATAGGATTCATATTGTTTTACTTTATCCAGGTATCCTTTTATTTCATTGCCATTAACAACGTTTAACCGGCCGATTGGAATACGGGGAATAATATTACCCTCATCGGAAGCCATTGCCATATCAGAAGCAGGAAAACCTAAAACAGGAACAAGATTCAATTGGTCAATAAAGGTCGCAGGATTTGATTCTGCATTTCGGTGATTGGTGTAAACAACTCCTTTTCCGATAATTAAACAATTTTCAGGTTTTGCCGTAAACCCAGCATAAGCATAACGTAAAAAATTCTTAATGGCATAAGCATTATTTTTTAAACCAAAACCAAACTGATCAATAATATCCTGGGCATTATACGTTTTTGCATTAAACCCACCACCCGTTGCTGTGCTTCTGTATAAACGGTATTGTTCAACCTGGTTCACGCCGTTTGCATCAGCATAAAGACTGGGGTTAGAAATGATGATATAATTACTTTGATTAGCTGTCAGGCTATAATTTGTAAATGTTCGTGTTGTAAATGTACCCGGAACTGTACGGATGTTTGATCCCTCCTGGCTGATGAGCACCAACTTTCTTGTAACTCCGGAAGGAGGAAGAACCACTCTTACCTGTGTTGGTGAAAGGATAGCTGCAGTAATACGAAGCCCGTTTGTAAGATCATAAAGAACAGGAGCCTGTGAACCTATGTTCACATTATCAATCACAAGATTATTTCCGGCAGCACTGGCAGGTAATTCAAATTCAAAATTTGCCTGACCTCCAAAATTAAATTGACGGGGATAGGTTAGTTCATACATACCTATTACGATACGATCAGTTACTTCGGCTGAAGTATTATTGAATTGAACACTTGCGGTATTTGTGCTGATAACTGATAAGGGAATAATATTGTCAGAAGATGCATCAATCATTGCATTGAAATAATTCATTGATGAATCAACAATAGTGGTTCCATTCACTGATACTCTTACTGTACGTGTATTCAATGCCCGGCCCGCTGCTGAGAATTTCAGCATTGCTGCCGGCCCACCCATTGCAACAAATAAATTATTCTGGGTTGAAATCAAAGGATTGGCGGGTCTGAATTCAGAACTTGTAAAACCTTCGCCTTCATCAAAGGAAGAAGAATAAACCGTACTGCCTACCACTGCACCAAAACCTGAGTTAATGACATTACGGTAATAGTTTGCAGCTTTATGCATAAAATAACTCTCAGCAGGCAAAGGAGAGCTGAGATCATTATTTGTTTGAACCAATCGCAGGTTGGCTCCGGCATTCGTATTGACGGTTAAAAAAAATGCAGCAGTATCTGTAAAGAGACTCCAACGATCATTGATTTGGTATTGCGGCTCCAGGTACATTCTTTTTTCCCATTTGCCATCATTCATTTCGCCCCAGAATTCAATAAAACCATCAGCAGGTAAAACACCCGATGCGGATGATGTAAAAACGGGCACCTGTTTTCCATGACGCCATAATTGAAAATGTGCAGCGTTTGCATTATTGATACCGATCGTTGTAAGCTGTGCCTGGGAAATACGATAGACACCTGTTGCACCAACTTTGAATTTATAATAGGTTTTGCTAAAATCAATCCACTCATTCATATAAGTCTGAGCCTGCGTGCTGGTAAAAGCACACATCAGGATGATGGCTGAGAGTAGGAATCGTTTCATTTTGATTGCTTATTTTTCTTTAGGTTCTTGTTTGTTTTCAAAAGGTCGAGACGGAGAGAAACTATATGGGTATATAACGGACTTGATTGGTTGGCGAGGTTCGTAAATGCATAATCAACGAAGAAAGAATTACCAAGCTTGAAGCCTGCTCCTGCACCCGGTTGATAAATCCACACTTTCTTTTGATTCAATGAATCACCATCAGCAAAAGTTTTCTGGAAATTATAAATTCCTCCTCTCAGGAAGAACACATTTTTAATGCTCAACTCAGCACCAAGTTTAGGATCACCATTTATTATCGGTGAGCTGATGAGCGTATTTCTTTGCCCATCAAATGTAAAATCAATATTGGCTTCAGCTTTTAGTGTTAATCCCTTACCCAAACGGAAATCGTAAGCAGCACCCAGAATAAGCCGGGGTGCAGTTAACTCAGTTGATTTGATGGGAATTTCATTATTGGTTAAAAACAGAACTTCTTTTTCTCTTTCAGTAAAGCTGAACGACCAGACATTAAATGTAGTAGTGATATCTTTTGCAGCGGCTCCCACATACCAGTTCTTGCCTTTCATCTGAAAACCAATATCCAATCCAAAGCCCCAGGCTTTTGCAAAGCTGCCAACATTGCGATGAATGACTTTTGCATTAACACCTACACTCATTGATTTGTCTGTTGTTTCTTTTATTTTCTGTGCCACCGAAACAATGAATGCATAATCAGCCGAAGAAAATGATTTGAGGTTTGCATAATTGATACTGCCATCCGGTTCAATTAAATACAATGTATTGGGAATATCATCTACTGCAAAACGAAGAAACGAAATACCCACAGTTCGTTTATTATTGGCAACAGGAATTGCAAGCGCCCCAAAATCGTATTTGCCAATACCGGCAAAATATTCGGCGTGCATCAATGATAAAGAAGGATTGTTTTTTATTGCTGTTAAACCAGCAGGGTTCCAATAACCTGCAGTAGCATCACTCACTGATGCCACCTGTGCACCACCCATACCAAAGGCACGGGCACCGGCACCAATATTCATAAACTCGTTTGAATAAATTCGTATTTGCGTAAAGCAATTTACGGTTAGTAAAAGGGCAATGGATAAAAGCAAGGTGTGGCGGGTGATCATCCGGTCGGTTTTCAGATAAACAATTAGTTTTAAAGAGGCTCCTGACATATTAAAAGCTGCTTAGGGTATAACAAAAGTAACCATATTCTGCCCTATTTCAAGCCTTCAGTATAAGAAAGAAGCAACATTCACAAACGCTGATTTTCAATGTTTATTGCCTGTTTTTCGCAAGATGATGTCCTCTGCCCTACTTTTGCCTGAAATCTCAGCTACAAACATGAATTTGATTGAAGAACTCAGATGGAGAGGCATGATCCAGGATATGATGCCGGGGACAGAAGAACAATTGGCCAAAGAATCTACTTCAGGCTATGTTGGGTTTGATCCAACTGCTGATAGCTTGCATATTGGCCACCTCGTTCCTGTGCTGCTGCTCCGTCATCTCCAAAACTATGGTCATAAACCTATTGCACTTGTCGGCGGGGCGACAGGGATGATTGGCGACCCCAGCGGTAAAAGTGAAGAAAGGAATTTGTTGGATGAAGCAACTTTAGCTCACAATGTTCAATCCCTGAAAGATCAGTTAGCTCAATACATTGATTTTACACCCGGAAAAAGTAACAGTGCAGAGTTGGTAAACAACTATGATTGGATGAAAGAATTTTCATTCATCGGTTTCCTCCGTGATATTGGCAAACACATTACGGTGAATTATATGATGAGCAAGGATAGTGTGAAGAAAAGAATTGAGGGCGACACAGGTATCAGCTATACCGAATTTGCATACCAGTTATTGCAAGGCTACGATTATCTCTGGCTTTATGAGAACAAAAAGTGCAAACTTCAAATGGGGGGCAGCGATCAGTGGGGCAATATTGTTACAGGCACAGAATTGATCAGAAGAAAAGCAAGTGGTGAAGCATTTGCTTTTACTTGCCCGTTGATTACAAAAGCAGATGGTGGCAAATTTGGCAAAACAGAAAGCGGCACTGTATGGTTAGGAGCCAACAGAACAAGCCCTTATCAGTTCTACCAGTTCTGGTTAAACGCTGGTGATGCCGATGCCGAAAAATGGATCAAAATTTTCACCTTCATCAACAAAGAAGAAATTGATGCGTTGATTGGTGAACATCAGAAAGATCCATCAAAAAGAATAATACAAAAACGTTTGGCAGAAGAAGTAACAAAGTTTGTGCATGGGGATGATGAATTAAAAACTGCCATTGAAACAACTGAAAAATTATTTGCAAATCAAACAGCACCGGTTGAAAGTTTAAGTATTGAAGACCTGGAAGGAATGGAAGGAGTTGTGAAGTTTGATTTTGCTGCTGATAAATTACAGGCAGGTATTGATATTGTTTCATTCCTTGCAGAAACGACTATTTTTCCAAGTAAGGGCGAAGCAAGAAAAACAGTACAGGGTGGCGGTGTAAGCATCAACCGTAAAAAAATAGAAGGCATTGAAACAATTGTTGACAGCAATTTATTGCTTCATGGAAAATATTTACTGGTTCAAAAAGGGAAGAAAAATTATTATCTCGTGAAGGCAGTTTAATAGGTTTGAATCAGTTTCCACATTTCATCAGCAACTAACTGGTTACCTTTTGCATTTAAATGAACACGGTCTGTAGTTAATATACCCCGGTCTTTATTGTCGGGATTATTTTTGAGATTAAAGTCAAGAAATGATTTTCTTAAATCAACAACAGGCAATACATTTTTTGTTGCAAGTTTACGGATGATCTTGCTGTATTCATTCAAATCCCCATCCTGAGAATTACTGAAATCGGTCTTCTCCCCTATTGCTGCAGGTGTACACAAAATGATTTTGATACTTTTTTCTTTCAGTTTGTCAATGATTGCCTGGTAAAATTTTTCAAACTTATCTGCATCGGTACCTGTACCAGATGAGCTTTTATGCCACACATCATTCACGCCAACATAAATGATCACAACATCAGGACTTTTAGCCAATACATCTTTATCCATTCTTAAATACAAATCATAAACTTTGTTGCCACCGATTCCTGCGCCAATAAATTCATACTTATTGATGCCCTGCTGTTTACACATGCTGTCAATGCGCATGATATAACCTCCCGGATTTACTCCAGCCTGTGTAATGGAATCGCCAAAGAAAAGAACTTTGGTTTTATGCTGTTGATTAAATGCCATCAATAAAATTACCAGTGAAAGAAAAAACAATCTCTTCATAAAAAACATATTAAAAGTATAGCTGAAAACTTTATTCTACATCAACCTGTTTCCTTGTTAATGCGCCTTCTTTTGCTTCTATTATAAACCTACGTTCTTTGAGCATATAACCATTCCCTTTCTCACAAAAATGGACTTTGAGGTTTTCTATACCAATGGGGTTGCCATCTGGAATATCTGCAATATTTGAATACATGATATCGTGCCCGTCAATGATAATGACTAATCCACTTCCGATGGCTTCCATTTTATCTCCACCTGTGATCAGCATACCTGTATCCTCACCTAAACCAATACCAATACAAGCCGGATTGCTTGCAATTGATTGAGCCAGGCGAACAAACCTTCCCCGCTTTTCAAAATGGCTGTCAATGATTACATCATCAATAAATCCAAGTCCGGTAGTCATCTTCACTTCACCTTTTAAATGAGCACGGGATGCACTTCCTTCATAGATCATGGTATTACTCATAGCCATGGCGCCTGCAGATGTGCCGGCAACAACAAACTCTTCCTGGTCATGAAAACGCTCTAATAAAATTTTCAAAAATTCTGTTCCGCCAAAGATGCTGGATAGGCGAAGTTGATTACCACCGCTAAACATAACGGCGTTACAGGTACGGATCCGATCAAGGTATTCTGTATTCATGGCATCGGCCCTGTTACGGATATGCATTACTCCAATGTTGGCGCATCCCATTTTACCAAAAGCATCCATATAATTCTCACCTACTTCATGTGGAATCATTGATGCAGTCGTAATGATTTCAATGCGTGCTGTTAAACCGCCTGCTTCTTCAACAATACGTTTTAAAATGCCAAGTTCTAAAAAATTGAGATTGTAACGGTGAATTCCGCCTACTTCCTGATCAATGCCTTTATCTTCTGCGCCGCCAATTGCGATTAGCTTTCCTTTGGGATACTGCAAAGCGAGTTTTTTTGGTTCGCTTACAAAAATAAGGAAAAAAATTCCGCATCATGGTTCAGTTTCTTAGAGTGCATTTAAAATTTTCGTCAGGATAATAGTACTTCAGGTATGGCATACCTGTTAATAAAAGAGTGCAACAATTTTAAATGCACCCTTTCTTTCTGCCATCGGATAAAATTTGATATATTCGGAATCCTGAGTAATCAAAATTGATCGTATGCAAATTCTTGAAATAAAAATTCTGAAAGGACCCAATTACTGGAGTGTTCGCCGAAACAAATTGATTCAAATGAAACTGGATCTTGAAGAAATGGAACAAAGCCCAACCAACAGCATCCCCGGTTTTCGTGAACGGTTGGAAAAAATGTTTCCTTCCATGTATGAACATCGTTGCAGTGTGGGTAAACCCGGTGGTTTTTTTGAACGTGTTGAAGAAGGCACCTGGATGGGCCATGTAATTGAACATGTTGCTTTGGAGTTACAAACACTGGCAGGTATGGACACAGGGTTTGGACGAACCAGGGGTGCTAATGAAAAAGAAGGCGTGTATTATGTTGTGTTTACTTATTTAGAAGAAGATGCTGGTGTGTATGCTGCCAGAGCAGCGGTAAGAATTACAGAAGCATTGGCCAAAAATGAAGCGTATTCTTTGGAAGATGATATTCAAAAGCTCAGAGAAATAAGAGAAGATACAAGACTTGGTCCATCAACAGGGTGTATAGTTGATGAAGCATTGAAAAGAAATATTCCTTTCATCCGATTGAATAAACAGAGTCTCGTTCAATTGGGATATGGTGTTCATCAAAAAAGAATCAGGGCAACTATTGCTTCTACCACTTCCAATATTGCAGTGGATATTGCAGGTGATAAAGAAGAAACAAAACTATTATTGGGTGCTGCTGAAATTCCTGTACCAAGAGGAACCGTTGTAAGAACAGAAGAAGGAGTTGATGAAGCGATTGCAAAATTTGGTTACCCCCTGGTGATAAAACCCATTGATGGCAACCACGGAAAAGGAAATACCACCAACATCATTAACCGGGAACAGGCTCTGAAAGCATTTGAAGCAGCGAAAGTTTACAGCCGCAGTGTAATTGTTGAACGCTTTATTACAGGATTTGATTTTCGCATCTTAGTCATCAACCATAAATTTATTTGTGCAGCTTTACGCACACCTGCAAGTGTGGTGGGCGATGGTGAACATACCATTCAATGGTTGCTGGATGAAACCAATAAAGATCCACGCCGTGGTTACGGTCATGAAAAAGTGCTCACTCAAATTACTGTTGACGGAAGCACCATGAAAATGCTGGAAGAAAAAAATTATACACTTGAAACCATTCCTCCAAAAGATGAACTGGTATTATTGAAAACAACAGCCAACTTATCAACGGGTGGCACATCAACTGATGTTACGGATGAAGTACATCCTGCCAATGTTTTTATGTGCGAACGTATCAGCAAAATTATTGGGCTGGATATCTGTGGTATAGATATCATGGCAACAGACCTGCGTACTCCTGTTATTGAAAATGGAGGTGCTATACTTGAGGTAAATGCAGCTCCCGGTTTCAGGATGCACATTGAACCTGCTGTTGGCATAGCCCGCAATGTGGCCGAGCCGGTGATAGATATGTTATTCCCAAAAGGAAGTGTAGGACGAATACCTATTATTGCCGTTACTGGAACAAATGGCAAAACAACTACCACCCGGTTAACTGCGCATATTGCCAAGAGCGCAGGCAAAAAAGTTGGTTATACAACAAGCGATGGCGTTTATATTCAAAACCATTTGATGATGAAAGGTGATTGCACCGGCCCCATCTCTTCCACTTTTGTATTGAAAGATCCAACCGTTGACTTTGCTGTATTGGAATGTGCAAGAGGCGGCATCTTAAAATCCGGACTTGCATTTCAAAATTGCGATGTAGCTATTGTTACCAATGTTGCAGCCGATCATATTGGATTAGGCGGTATTAACAATGTGGAACAAATGGCCAAAGTAAAAGCAGTTGTTCCAGAAACTGTTTTTCCACATGGCTATGCTATTTTAAATGCCGATGACGACCTGGTATATGCCATGAGAAAAGATCTCAAATGCAATATTGGCCTGTTCAGTATGGACGAAAATAATCCAGGTATAAAAAAGCATTGTGCAAATGGCGGATTGGCCACTGTTTTTGAAAACGGCTTTATCAGTATCATGAAAGGCAACTGGAAAATAAGAGTAATGGCAGTAAAAGATATTCCATTGACCTATGGAGGAAAAGCAGTTCATAATATCAACAACTGTTTACCTGCTGTACTTGCCACTTATTTATACAGGGATATAACCATTGAAGATATACGTCAGGGATTGCTCACTTTTATTCCTGGTGAAAGTTTAACCCCGGGGCGTTTGAATTTTTTCCATTTTAAAAATTATACATTCCTTGCCGATTTTGCACACAATCCGCATGGATTAAGATTGCTGGGTGATTTTTTAAGCAAGCTGGATTATAAACACAAGGTGGGTGTTATCAGCGGTACTGGCGACCGCAGAGATGAAGACATCCGTGAATTGGGTGAATTAAGTGCTCAGTATTTTGATGAGATCATTATCCGGTGCGATAAAAATTTAAGAGGCAGAACGGCTGATGAAATTATCAGCTTATTGAAAGAAGGAATTGAAAAAATAAATCCTGACATTCCAACAAAAGTAATTGCCAACGAAAATGAAGCATTGGAATTTATTTATGCCAATCCTGTAAAAGGAGCATTATATACCATCATGTGCGATGTGGTTGCCGGTGCATTGGATAAGATAAAAGAATTAAAGACAAGAGAAGATAACATGCAGTGAATTGCAGAAAATTTTGGTTCATCTGCCTAAGCACCTTATTTTTGCTGCCCCCAACTACGCAAATGCTTCGTTGGGGTAAACCCGCAAGGGAGATTGGCCTATAGTATAATGGTAGTACGACAGATTTTGGTTCTGTTTGTCTTGGTTCGAATCCAGGTAGGCCAACATAAAAAAGCTGAAGCATTTTGTTTCGGCTTTTTTATTGCTCTAATTTTTTTGTTCTGTTTATCTTGATTCCCTGCCCGAATGATTCGTTCAGGCGGGGAATGAAGGCAGGACAGCAAGAAGTTGTTTCAGAAAAGTTTATTTTGAAATAAATGCCGGTAAGATGGCAAGTCGTTAAGAGTTGAATTTCAATTCATGTTTTCTTTCTGTCTTCCCGCCTTTCGGGCAATCAATAGCTTTTGAAACAGCCTTTTGCTTTTATCCTGTTTTCACAGTATGTATATGCAACATTTGCCGGCATATACATGTTACATTAACTGCAGCTTTACGATGCATTTCTTTACACTGTCTTTCCAGTCAGGTATCTGAAGTTGAAAGACCGTTTTTATTTTGTCTTTATTCAACAAAGAAAATTTTGGCCTTCGGGCAGGTGTTGGATACTTATCTGTTAAAATGGGATGAATAATTGCGTTACTGTTGATTAAATCTTTAATCGTTTGTGCAAATTCATACCAACTCAGCTTTCCTTCATTGCTGTAATGATAAATACCACTTTCCCATTTACCAGATGAAATAATATCAAGAATGGCTTTAGCCAAATCAGCAGCATAAGTAGGAGAACCAACCTGATCACTCACAACATTTAATTCAGTGCGTTCACTCATCAGCCGCATCATTGTTTTCACAAAATTGTGACCGAATGAAGAATACAGCCATGAAGTTCGGATGATAATGGCATCTTCATTTTCTTTCATGCACAATTGTTCGCCCACTAACTTGGAAGCGCCATATGCATTGATGGGATTAGTTGCATCATTTTCTTTATAAGGAGTTTCACTTTCACCATCAAACACATAGTCAGTTGAAATATGAATGATTCTGGTTTGAAATATTTTACAAACAGCCGCAAGATTTCCCACTGCTTCGCCATTTATCCGCATCGCCATATCCTGTTCACTTTCTGCTTTGTCAACAGCAGTATAGGCTGCACAGTTAATACAATATTGTGGCTTGGTTGCAATAAAAAAATTCTCAACTGAACCATAGTGATCCAGTTTCATATCTTCACGTGAAGCAAATACAAAATGAAATGGCGGATAATTTACAGCGAGTTGCTGCAACTCTTTGCCGAGTTGTCCATTACTTCCTGTAACAAGTATAACGGGCTTATCCATATATATCAGATCAATAGTAACTATCAGCTTTCAAATCGGCTAATGATGAATTGAGTTGATCCTTGCCCGAAACAATTTCCTTTCCGGCAGGAATTTTCCAATCAATGTTCAGAAAAGAATCATTATACAACAAACCCCCTTCACTTTCTTTGTTATAAAAATTATCACACTTGTATAATACTTCGGCAGTTTCGCTCAATACTGAAAAGCCATGAGCAAAACCACGGGGCACCAGCAATGCTTTCTTTTTTTCTGATGTTAATTCAATTGCATATACCTGTTTGAATGTTGGTGAATCGTTCCGCAGATCAACTACTACATCGAGTATAATGCCACTTAAACAACGTACTAATTTCGCCTGGGCATAAACCCCTTTTTGAAAATGCAACCCACGGATCACAGCATAAGACGAGCTTGATTGATTATCCTGAATCCAATTATATTGCAGCCCTTCTTTTTCAAATGACTGTTGATTGTATGATTCAAAAAAATAACCCCGTTCATCGCCAAACACATTTGGCTCGAACACTACCAAACCGGGGAATTCTGTTTTTAAAAAAGCCATTCTTCAATTTCTGATTTAGGATGTATGATTTCTGATATAACAATTCTTAAGTTACTACTTATTATACTGATCAAATAAGCTGGCCATGTGCGTAGATGGCCTCCCCTATCGGGGGAGGTCGGGAGGGGGCTCCTACCTCTTCTCATATTGCACATCATAGAACTTTTGGTAATCACCAGAGGTTACATGATTGATCCATTCCTCATTTGCGAGGTACCACTCAACTGTTTTCTCCAATCCTTCTTCAAACTGCAGCGAAGGACTCCAGCCTAATTCTTTATTGAGCTTGGTTGCATCAATGGCATACCGCAGATCATGCCCGGCTCTGTCCTTCACATAAGTAATGAGTTGAGCGCTCTCACCTGCTGTACGCCCTAACTGCTTATCCATAATGTTGCAAAGCAAATGCACCAGGTCAATATTTTTCCATTCGTTGAATCCACCTACATTATAACTCTCACCAACTTTTCCATGATGAAAAATCGTATCGATTGCTCTTGCATGATCATCTACATATAACCAGTCTCTTACATTCTCCCCTTTACCATATACAGGCAATGGTTTGTTGTTTTTGATATTGTTGATCATGAGCGGAATTAATTTTTCCGGAAAATGATGCGAGCCATAATTGTTTGAACAGTTACTCATTATAACCGGAATACCATACGTGTCATGATACGCCATCACAAAATGATCGGATGC
>JAYUTS010000144.1:0-7683 GCA_043754995.1 Chitinophagaceae bacterium | reverse complement strand
TTTTATATGAAAAAGGGCTCAGTGTAACTGATGTTAGTGCATTGCTTGGTTACTCATCTATCTCACATTTTTCTACTGCGTTTAAAAAACATACAGGGTTGAAGCCTTGTGAGTTGTTATTCCGCTAAATAGAATTCCCGATTGGGAAAATGCTTTTTCCGTTTCCGTAAATCATTGCAGTTATTCCGGTTCATCTTTGCATCCGAATAAATTTTGGAACAAACATGAACAGAATCATTTTAACTATCAGCCTGGGAATATTGGGTTTACAAGGAACAGCTCAACAGGATACAACAAAAAAAGACAGCAGTCGTATTCACACAAAATATTTAGCAGATATAACAGTAGTTGGCCGTAACAGCCGTGCCGATGTGCATTTTTTACCGGAGATCGTTGGCGTTAATATCAACGCCGGTAAAAAGAACTCCTTAATTGTAGTGGATAATGTACAGGGAAATGTAGTAACGAATACTATGCGCCAGGTGATGGCAAAAATTCCCGGTATTCAGATTTGGGAAAGCGATGGCAGCGGTATCCAGATTGGTATTGCAGCAAGAGGATTGAGCCCCAACCGCAGTTGGGAATTCAATACCCGGCAAAATGGATATGATATTGCTGCCGATCCTTACGGATATCCGGAAGCTTATTACAATCCCCAGTTACAAGCAGTGCAACGTATTGAAATTATAAGAGGACATGGTTCACTGCAATACGGCCCACAGTTTGGCGGTATGATCAATTATATTTTACGTAACGGAAGTGAGATCAATAAACCATTTGAATTTGAAACACAGCAAACAGTTGGAAGCAATGGTTTATTTAACAGCTATAATGCTGTTGGTGGTGAAACAAAAAAGTTTCATTACTATGGTTTCTTCGATCATCGGAATGCAAATGGTTACAGGCAGAACAGCCGCTACTATAACAATTCCGGCTTTGGAACATTTACGTATCGCTTTACTGATAAATTTTCTATCACCGCTGAACTCATGCGTAGTAACATGCGCAGTCAGCAACCGGGTGGCTTAACGGATGTGCAAATGAAGCAGGATATCAAACAAAGTTTCCGCAGCCGCAACTGGTTTGATGTTACATGGACAACCGCAGCACTCATCAGCAATTACAAATTCAGCGAAACATCCAGACTAAATGTAAAACTGTTTGCTGTACATGGCGACCGTAACAGTGTTGGTTATATTCCTGCAGGCGGTATCATACTAAAAGATACCATCAACAAAACAACGAACCAATACAATACACGTAACCTCAATGAAGATGATTACAGGAACTATGGTTTGGAAATACGTTATCTCGGTGCATACAAACTCGGTAAGATGAATAACTCGTTTTCAGTGGGTGGCCGTTTATACAAAGGCACAACCATGCGTTATGCTGCTGATGTAAAAGGAAGTACAGGAACAAATTATGACATGACGGTGAGTGATGGTATCTGGACAAGAGATATTGATTTTAATACCATCAACGCTGCTGTACATGCAGAAAATATTTTCAGACTGTCTGAAAAGTTCATCATCATACCCGGTATCCGTTATGAATATATTACCGGCAAAGCAAGTGGCCGTAATGGTTTCAGCGGGGGTAATGAAGTGTTATTGCAGAATCAAAAACGAAGCCGTGGATTTGTTCTGGCTGGTGTAGGAGCAGAGTATCATGTTACAACTATGAGTGAGCTTTATGCAAACATTACACAAGCATATCGTCCTGTACAATTTGCAGATTTAACTGCACCTCCCACAACAGATCTAGTTGATCAAAACATTAAAGATGCAAAAGGGTATAATGCCGACTTAGGTTACAGGGGACGTTTAGGTTCTTACTTATTCTTTGATGTAAGTGTATTTTATCTGCAGTATAACAACCGTATCGGCACCATTGTACAGCAACGCACAGATGGAAGTTTTTATAATTACCGTACCAATGTAGGCAATAGTGTAAGCAAAGGGATTGAAGGATTAATTGAATTCAGTCCGGTGAAAATTTTTACTGAAAATGCAAAATGGGGCGATATTAACCTGTTTGTTTCTTATGGTTACACCGATGCCCGTTACGGCAACTTTAAAGTGATTACCAAGAACAGCAGCAACCAGTTGGTTGAAACCAATCTGCAAAATAAAAAAATTGAAAATGCACCAGAGCATATTGTCAGAAGCGGTTTAACATATTCCTTCAAAGGGTTTGCACTAACCGGCCAGATAAGTTATGTGAGTGATGCGTTTGCGGATGCGAACAATACTGTTGCGGCAACTGCTAATGCACAAAACGGTGTAATCCCTGCATACACAGTAACTGATCTGTCTGCATCCTATCGCTTTAGCAAAAACCTTAACATCAAAGCAGGTATCAATAATATTACTGATGAAAAATATTTCACCCGTCGTGCAGGTGGTTATCCCGGCCCGGGTGCATTGCCTGCTGAAGGAAGAAACTTCTTCATTAGTGTAGGAGCGAAATTTTAATTGAAATCCTGATAAAATAGAAGTCCCCATCAATTTTTGATGAGGACTTCTTATTTATAAAAAAACATTTTTAATTTCCCATACTTCTCATTCATCTTATTTATCCCAGTTCAGACAGACTTTCTTTTGTTGCAGCAATTGTATTATCCAGATCCTCATACGTTAATGCATTGTTGAGGAACCAACTTTCGAATGCAGAAGGTGGTAAATAAATTCCTCTCTTCAGCATGGCATGAAAATATTTTTTGAAGAGTTCATTATTGGCTGATGCTGCACTTTCAAAATCAACAACCGGATGATCACTGAAATGAACGCTGATCATAGAACCGAGTTGATTAATGACATACGGTTGACCCCAAGATTTCAATACTTCATGTAAACCATCACGTAGATAAATTGTTTTTTCCTCGAGTTCTTTATAAATAGAAGGATTGTTTTTTAATTCAGTGAGCAATGTAAAGCCTGCAATCATGGCAATGGGGTTGCCGCTCAATGTTCCGGCCTGGTAAACATTACCCAACGGAGCAATGTGCTGCATAATTTCTTTCTTACCGCCAAACGCACCAACAGGCATACCACCACCAATTACTTTTCCGTAAGTAACTAAATCTGCTTTAATGCCGAGACGTTCCTGTGCACCACCGGGTGCTAAGCGGAAACCTGTCATCACTTCATCAAAGATGAAAACAATTCCTTCTTCATCACACAACTTGCGCAAACCTTTATGAAACCCTGCTTCTGGTAAAACACAACCCATGTTACCTGCAACAGGTTCTACAATGATGGCTGCAATTTCTCCTTTATGTTCTGCTGCTAATTTCTTTACTGCATCAAGATCATTATAAGCTGCTGTTAATGTATCGTTCGCTACACCTGCTGTTACTCCGGGAACAGTTTGAATATTAAGCGTTGCAACACCGCTTCCTGCTTTCACTAAAAAAGAATCAGCATGACCGTGATAATGTCCTTCAAACTTGATGATCTTATTTCGTCCGGTATAGCCTCTTGCTAAACGAACGGCACTCATACATGCTTCGGTACCACTGCTCACCATACGGATCATATCAGCATTGGGCACCATACTGAGAATGAGTTCGGCCATTTCAATTTCCAATTCCGTTGGTGCACCAAATGAAGTTGAATCAACTGCTTTTTCCTGGATGGCTTTTACAATTGGTTCATGTGCATGACCAAGGATCATTGGTCCCCACGAAGCAATAAAATCGATGTATTGATTACCATCAGCATCATACATGTAAGCACCTTTTGCTTTTTGCATAAACAAAGGCGTACCACCTACACTTTTAAATGCACGTACCGGAGAGTTAACACCACCGGGAATACTTTTCTGCGCCCGTTCGAATAGTTCTTTGCTTTTTTCGTACATAGTTGTCAATGGTCAATGGTGAATTGTCAATGCGACGCCTTCGATCCAATCAGTCCGCTTAAGTTTAAGCATTCGATCATTGATTCACCAAGATTAGTTAAATCGTAATTAGTTAAGTATTCAATATCTTTTAGAAACATAGTAAATAGTTAAAAGGTGATGAATAAACTTGCAGTTACAAAATAGTAATTAAGCTTGGTATTCACTATTCACCATTGACCATTCACAAGTAGTGTCTTAGTGGCCCATTATTCTTATAAAATCTTTTGCAAAATAAGTTGCGATCAAATCTGCACCTGAACGCTTGATTGAAGTAAGCACTTCCATGATCGCTTTGTCTTCATTGATCCATCCTTTTTCTGCTGCTGCTTTGATCATGGCATATTCACCGCTGATATTATATGCACTCACAGGAACATTCACTGCATTCTTTACTTCACGGATGATATCTAAATAACTCAAAGCCGGTTTTACCATTACAATATCAGCTCCTTCTTCCACATCCATCAATGTTTCTTTGATGGCTTCAATGCGATTTGCATAATCCATTTGATAAGTTTTCTTATCACCAAAGCCGGGAGCACTATCTAACGCATCACGGAAAGGACCATAAAAGCAGGATGCATATTTTGCACTGTAGCTCATGATGCCTGTGTTGATGAAATTATTCTCTTCCAGTCCTTTACGGATAGCACCGATGCGTCCGTCCATCATATCACTGGGTGCAACCATATCAGCACCTGCTTCTGCATGACTGATACTCATCTTCACCAACGCTTCTACCGTTTCATCGTTTACAATCTGTCCGTCTTTTACAATACCATCATGACCATATGAAGAATATGGATCCAATGCCACATCCGTCATCACATACATTTCGGGCACAGCATCTTTAATGGCTTTGATGCTGCGTTGCATCAGTCCATCTTTATTCCATGCTTCTTTGCCGGTATTATCTTTTAATTCATCTTTGGATTTTACAAAGAGCAGCACACTTTTCAAACCCAAACTCCAGAGTTCTTTCACTTCATTCACAGTTACATCTAAACTGTTGCGGTAATAACCAGGCATAGAAGCGATCTCTGTTTTAATATTTACTCCTTCATCAATAAATAGTGGAACGATAAAGTCGTTAGGTGAAAGTCTTGTTTCACTCACTAAACTTCTGATCGCTTCTGATTGACGAGTAATTCGATTTCTTCTTTGTAGATACATAAGTCGTTTATTTAATCAACCGCCGACAGGGTTTGCAACCGCTGTCGGGGTTTTAGAGTTCTAACAAGTGTTCGAACGTTTAGCCCATTCTTCTCTTTCAGCATCAGAAATTTCACTCAGCCATTCTCTCGGATGCAGACAAGCTTCCTGCAATTTATATTCTTCACTGCCAAATGCAGGTTGATAGTTGTATTCAAACCGTACAGTAGGAGGTAAGCTCATTAAAATGCTTTCAATACGCCCGTTTGTTTTTAAACCGAACAATGTACCACGATCATGTACTAAGTTAAACTCAACATATCTGCCTCTGCGTATTTCCTGCCAGTGTTTATTTTCTGCAGTGTAAGCTATATTCTTTCTTTTTTCAACAATGGGAATGTAAGCATCAATGAATGCATTGCCGCATTTCTTTGCAAACTCAATCCAAAAGGCCTCCCCCCGACCCCCTCCGGTAGAGGGGGCCATCTGCGCACCTGCTTCGCCTGTCGAAGAGCTTAACAAATTATCAGCATTTTGAACAAGCGGAGTTTGTGCATTGGGTTTTCCCCCTCCGGGGGAATCAAAGGGGGCTTCTCTTTGGTAATCGTAGAAGATACCACCAATACCTCTGCGTTCTGCATTACGATGCCAGTTCACAAAATAGTTATCGCACTCTTTTTTGAACCTGGGATAAAATGATACATCAAATGCATCGCATGCATTTTTATAGGTTTGATGAAAATGCTTTGCATCTTCTTCAAATAAATAATAGGGTGTGAGATCAGTGCCACCGCCGAACCAACGATCGATCACCTCCCCAAACCCCTCCGAAGGAGGGGCTTCGCCAGTCTGCGAATGCTGGCTTTTCGGCGAGTTTTTATACAGCTCAAACATTCTATAGTTACAATGAATCGTTGGAACAAAAGGATTTAGGGGATGTAACACTAATGATAAACCGCAAGCCCACCATTTATCTCCATCAATTTTCAATTGTGTTCGCATAGCATCAGTAACATCGCCAAACACAATTGAAGTATTTACTCCGCCTTTCTCAAACACATTTCCATTAGCAATCACTCTTGTTTTGCCACCACCACCTTCGGGGCGCTCCCATGCATCTTCCACAAATTTTGCTTGACCATCACTCTGCTCCAACGCAGCACAGATGTGGTTCTGCAAATCATGAATGAATGATATCCAAAGCCCCCTAACCCCCGAAGGGGGAAGTGAAGAAAGCTCTTGATAATTTGATTCTGTTGTCACTTTTTGTTTTATAAAACTCTTTGAAATATAGGGCTGCGTGTTGGCATTCTCCTCCTTTGGGGGAGCCTGCCTGCCGGCAAAGGCAGGTTAGAGGGGGCCGTATTCCTTCACTGCATCAACAAATGCTCTTGCATGATCAACGGGTACATTGGGTGTAATACCATGACCCAAATTAGCAATGTATCGTTGAGTTCCAAATGCATCGATCATTTCTTTCACCGCTTTTTTGATCTCGGGAATTGGCGCCAGCAATTTCGCCGGATCAAAGTTACCCTGAATGGTGATGTTATTCTGCGTCAGTTCTCTTGCAAACTGTGGGGCAATACACCAGTCAATACCTACACCACTTGCTCCGCTTTCACTGATCTCTTTTAATGCGTACCAACTTCCTTTTGGGAATAAGATCACAGGCGCATCATCTTTCAATGCTTCAGCGATCTGGAATAAATAGGGTTGTGCAAATAATTTAAAATCGGCTGGTGATAAAGAGCCTGCCCAACTATCAAATACCTGCACGGTATCAGCACCTGCCTTCACTTGATGTTTTAAATATGCAATGCTAATATCAGTGATCTTTTGCAATAGTTGATGTGCCATTTCAGGTTGTGTATATGCAAACTGTTTGGCTTTATCCCATGTCTTGCTTCCTTTACCTTCAACCATATAACAAAGAATGGTCCATGGGGCACCTGCAAAACCAATTAATGGAACACGGCCATTCAATTCGCTTTTTGTTAGGCTCAATGCATCGTACACATACTTCAAACTTTCTTCAGCACCTGTTGTGATCAATGCATCAATATCTTTTTGCGTAGCAATCGTTTTGGGTAGAGATGGTCCTTTTCCTTCTTCCATCAACACTTCAACACCCATTGCTTGCGGTATGACTAAAATATCGCTGAAAATGATTGCTGCATCCACACCAACCTGGTCAACCGGTTGCAAGGTAATTGCTGTTGCAAGCTCCGGTGTTTGACAACGGGTGAAGAAATCATATTTCTCCCGCAGCTTGATATAATCAGGTAAGTATCTTCCTGCCTGGCGCATCATCCATACGGGCGGACGTTCTACGATTTCTCCTCTGAGTGCTTTTAATAATAAGTCGTTCTTAAGTTGAGTCATAGTTATGAGTTGTGAATCATAAGTCGTCAGTTGTGATGCATAAGTGTTTGCACTCACGACTCACCATTGACGATTCATGAAAAATATTCCATCATCTGCCGCACCAGGTTTTCTTTTCCAGGTTCTTCACTGATAATGATCTTGTTATTTGTATATTTTTTGATTTCTGTTGCAGTAGTATTACCAATGGCAAACAAAATTGTTTGATGCGCCATTTTATTTTTTTTGAAAAAACTTTCA
>JAYUTS010000143.1:0-19915 GCA_043754995.1 Chitinophagaceae bacterium | reverse complement strand
CATGGATTTATATTTATTCTCATTGGTCTTCAATTGCCATCTATTTTAAAAAATTTGGGCAATTATCCTTTTTCACAAATAGTTGGTTATGGGTTACTCATTAGCCTGGTAACGATTCTTGTTCGTATCATATTGGTTTTTGCCGGGGCTTATTTGCAAAACAGTTTGCACCGTACAACAAAAAATGCATACGATCTTTCATCTGATGCGAATGATGATGATAACTGGAAAAATGTGATGATCGTTGCCTGGACGGGAACAAGAGGAGTTATTTCTTTAGCTGCCGCACTTGCGTTACCCTTACTGCTGGCTGATGGGTCTGCATTTCCCAAAAGACATTCAATCATCTTTCTTGCTTTTGCAGTTATTTTTATTACAATTGTTGTACAGGGTCTTACGCTGCCATTGCTAATACGATTGCTCAAACTAAAACCTCAGAACAATATGCTTGCCGAGGAAAAGGAACTGCAATTGTCAATAGCCGGCAACACTCTTCAATATATTGATGAGGAATTAGCGGCAACACTTGATCAGCAGTTGCAGGAACAGTTAAAAAAGAAGTATAAATTGCTGATTGCTGATCTTACAAAGGAATTACGCCGTCATAAAAAAGCAAAGCGAAATGAAGAAGAGTTAATCCCAGCTCCTCCGGATGCACAGCAGAATGCAGAGTTAAGCATCCGGAAATTCCAGCGGGAGCTATTGCTGAAACTCCATAAAGAAGGGGAATACAGCGACACGGTTATCAGGAATATTGAACGGGAAATGGACATTGAAGAACTCAAGTTAAGCCAGGTGCTTCCCAAAAAAGAGGAATAAAAAAAAGATAGCTCCACTGATTCCTGTAAGGGTTAAAGCATAAAAATCCAGTTGTACCGGAGGCGCTCATCATGAAAATTATTGCAGTAACAGCCTGCGGTATATGTGAATTTTGCAACTTTTTCCGGTTGTGATATAACAGATAATTAAGGAATCATCCTCAATTTTATCCAGTCTTCTTCCGAATTATTAAACAACCGGTATATGCCATATTATTATTATTTTATTTTAATGATTGCTGTACTCATCATTATTTACATGATAAGATCAGGAACCCTCTCAACAAAGAGTACCCCAGTTGAATTATTTAATGAAGCCTTGAGGGAAGAAAACAGCGGCGATTTTAAAGCCGCTTTAATTAATTATGAACTGGCGCTTTCAGAAGCGGAAAAAAATAAATTTCATGGTAATCTTAAAAACCGGATTCATGAAAAACTGAAAGTGCTGCATACCATAATTGAATATGAAAACAGTATGCAATTGGCCAAACGGATTATTCAATAAGTATGAAAGTAAATGTGCAGGCAAATCAATTCTCTTCACCGGTTCTGTTTCAACCGGAAATGTACCCTGTATATAACTGTAACAGGGCGTATATAAAAAAGTGTGTGAATCCTGCAATTTAAACCTGCAATGATGTAATACATATGGTTGAAAAAACAGTCAATTTTATGAATAGAAATTAGTACTATCAAAAAAACGCATACAATGAATATTACTGAAGCGAAAGGAAGCTGGAATGAACAAAAGGGCAAAATGAAACAACGGTTTGCCATACTTACAGATAATGATTTGATGTTTGAAACCGGAAAGATTGAAGAGATGCTGGGAAGATTGCAAATTAAACTGGGAAAAACCAAAGAAGAGTTAAGACTTATTATTGCAGGTTTGTAATAAGAGTATAAAAGAAAGGAGTTATTATTTTTATTCATTCATAAATTACATAAGTATGAAAGATTTACTGTACATCATTGCTGTTATTCTCATCATTGGCTGGCTGGTTGGTTATTTTGCATTTAATGCTGGCGGCATTATACACGTTCTGCTTGTTATTGCGGTCATCGCTATTTTGATCAGAATTATCCAGGGAAGGAAGGTGCTTTAAATATTTTACGGAAGTTTCGTTCCTGAATTTGAATAATGTGTGAATTTTACAAGTTTTTTTATAAACCATGTAACAACACCTGCAAAAAGCTTCCCATCTTTATAATGCCTTTCAATAGAAAACTGTTTTTCCGTATAGCAGTTGGTTTTGGTTAACGTCCCTGCTTTTTGGCAGGGACCTTTTTTTTAAATATACCCAGCAACATCATTCCAGAGCTAATCGGCATGGGTGTGAATCATGTAATTTAATTACAAACGCTTGTAACAGAACTCACCAGAAAGTGGCTCATTTTTACACAGTAAATAAAATCTCTTTTTCGGTTTATACGAAATGGAAATAAATAAAGCTCAAGCAATGGATACCCAAAAACTTGTACAAAAAACAGATGATAGTGATTTGATAAAATCAAAGGCACATATCATTGTTGAAATCATTGAGTATATGGCCAATTCAGTTGTTATTAAAACAATCATAAAAAAATCTTCCGGTAATATCAGCATCATGTCCTTTGACAGTGGCGAAGGTTTAACGGAAAAGACATCACCCTTTGATACGTTTGCTCAGATCATTGAAGGCAAGGCGGAAATTGTCATTGATAAAATTTCAAAGTTGCTTAAATCGGGCCAGGGGATTATCATTCCTGCACATACGCTCAATTATATTAAGCCCAACGGCCAGTTTAAAATGATTTTGACCATCATCAAAAATGAGAAGGAATAATTTTTCTGCTTCATTGCACATGCCTTTATTTTTCACTGAATAATAATTAGAATGGCTGAACAATATCTGCTGACTCCCGAAAGTCTTACCCAGGTTAAACGTAATCATGGTTTTAAAGGCAACCAAATTGCCAATGTAATTAAGAATGGTTTTTTTATGCTGGATCGTAAGTGGACAGTAACGCACTGGAACAAATCAGCAGAGCAATTATTAAGGATTGAAGCAAAGGATATCATTGGCCAAAATTTTTGGAAAATGTTTGCAGGCGTACTTCCCCTGAATTTTTATACAGTTTATCAAAAAGCTTTTCAACTTGATTATCCTGTTCAGTTTGAAGAATACTGGGCTGAAATGGGAGCCTGGTTCAATGTAATTGCCTATCAAACAGATGATCACTTATCGGTTTCGTTCAAGTGCAGCAACCAGCCCGAAAATCCTGAACATAAGTTGAAAGCTCTCCATGAACTGTATCTTTTTGTAACAGAAGTTACCAATGATTGTTTGTGGGAATGGGATCTGCAGGCCAAACAATTTTTCTGGATAGATGGAGGACATAAAAGACTATTTGGCTTTCCAATCGAAAATGCATTGGTTCCTCAACGTTTTTGGGAAAGCAGGATTCACCCTGATGATAAAGAACGCCTACTGGCAGGGTTACAAAAAATAATTGATTCCGGTACGATTGTCGTTTGGGAAGAAGAATACCGGTTAAAAAAAGCTGATGGCATATACGCTTATGTTCATGATCGTGGACATATTTTTTATGATGATAATCAAAAAGCCATCCGGATGATTGGTGCAACGCAGGATATTACAGTAAGGAAAACTACAGAAATACAATTACTGGAAAGCGAACGGAAATTATCATTGATCGCCAGGCAAACAACCAATGCTGTGATCATTACTGATGCAGATGAAAAGATCATTTGGGTTAACAGCGCTTTTACCCGCATTACTGAATATGAGCCGGAAGAAGTAATGGGAAAAAAACCCGGAAGCTTTCTGCAGGGGAAGAATACTGATGAAAAGACCATTCAGTATTTACATCAGCAAATAAAGAATAAAAAACCATTTGATTGCATTATCCTCAACTATAGTAAATCGGGGCGTGCTTACTGGATACATATGCAAGGCCAGGCATTGTTTGATGAACACGGAACAGTGGAGCGATTTTTTACGATTCAAACAGATGTTACAGAAAAAGCAGACTTGGAAAGTAAACTCAAAGCCGAACGCCTGGAAAAGCATAAAGAAATTACTGAAGCCATACTCACAGCACAGGAAAATGAACGGAAGGAAATTGGAATAGAATTGCATGATAATATCAACCAGATACTGGCTGTAGCCAAGTTGTATTTGCAAATGGCCAAAAAAGCTGACACAGTTAACCAGGAATATCTTGATAAATCAATCGGCTTTATTATGGAAGTGATTGATGCGATCAGGAAAATTTCCAAAAAACTAATCATCCCGGGCGTCAATGAAATTGGGTTACAGGATAATATAAAAAACTTATTAGCTGATCTTGCAGTTATTCATCCGGTTGAATTTGAATTTCATACAGATGGAATGATGGAAGATGAACTGGGCAGTAAACTACAGGTTACCATTTTCCGTATTGTACAGGAACAGGTAAATAATATTTTAAAACATGCCAATGCTACACACGGCAGCATCCATTTAGGCAAGCATAACAACCATGTTGTTTTGCTGATTGCAGATAATGGATCAGGCTACGATCTTACCAAAGATAAAAATGGAGTTGGTATCATGAATATAAAAAGCAGGGCGGCTTTACACAATGGCAGAGTTTCTATTGCATCAAAACCAGGGAAAGGATTTTCTTTAAAAGTTACAATTCCGCTCAACCAGGTTGTGATGCTGCAGGATGAGTAGTTCTTCAAAAAACAGCCGGATGCCTGCCCGTAAGATTTCCATCATTTTATTGAACAACATTGCATCGCATTCCTCTTTTTTATCGCCGTGGTCGGTGTCCCCACCGGCCACACTGTTAGCCTTATAAAAAATTCGCAGAATCATTTTTAAACAGCTTCTAAGAGGTCCATCATTTTAGTGAACATCATTGCATCGCATTCCTCCTTTTTATCAATGTATTTGATGTTATCTGCATGTATATAATTGAATAGTATAACATCCGGAAAACATCAACCTGTGTGAAGAGGTTCCTTACAACATTCATCTGTCATCTTCATCTTGCTAATTGCAGGCAGCACATATAAATTCCTGCAGCATCTTTTATTTCAGCCATTAACTCATTCCATATCTCTGCCTTATTGCAGCAGGCAGGTTCAAATAAGAATAGGGCTCCATACCGGGGAGCCCTATTTATTGTTTTCATCAACAGATCAGAATCTGGTTCTTCAGTTTTTTGCTATTACAATTCGTTCAATACTTTGAGTTCCTGTTTCTCTTTCAACCACACGAATCATATATATACCTGGAATAAGGTTTTCAATTCTCAATGTAGTACCGTTAGTTCCCTGCCATTGCTTCACAATACGACCAAACATATCTGTTAAGGTAATATCCCTGATGGCTTCCCTGTTTTCAAAAGCAACATTTACACTGCCATCGGAGCTTGGGTTTGGATAAAGAATGATCTTTCCTTTTTGCACATCGCCACGTACCAGTTTCACATCGCTGAACAATGCCCGGCCATCTAAATCAACCTGCCTGATGCGGTATTGCGTTACGCCTTTATTAGTATTGAGATCAGTATATGCATAATTGAGTTTTGAATTACTGTTACCACCAAAAGCGGCTGAAGGTATAAAGCCGATTTGCATCCATTTGTTATTACCCATCATTCTTTCAATTGCAAATCCACTGTTATTCATTTCAAGTTCAGTTTCCCACTGTAACACTACATTGCTGCTGCTGATACGGTTTGCAGTCAATGATCCGAAGGTTACCGGTAAGGTTCCACACTGAGCCGAACGGAACAGGATAACCCTTGAAGCACCCGATGCTGCACCCGAAGTTTGTGTAATAACGATGAACACATTTTGATTAACGTTTTGCGGAGGAACTGCACCACTGATAGCTAAGCTGCCATTTGCTGCTACAGTAAAGTTGGTACTGCTCTGTATGAGTGTGTCGTTAGCCGGTGTAAAATACCCGTCGCTGTTTACATCTGCAAACACTCTATAATACCCATCAATTGCTGTACTGGTATTATTTGTAATGCTACCGGAATAGTTGAGCGTAATACAATTAACTACACCAAACACACTTAGGTAACCTGAAGAGTTTCTGATGCCACAATTAACACAATGGGCACGTTGTGCACTGGCCGACTGGCTGGACCAAAGATCTGCAACAATGACAATGGGCATAGTACATGGTACAGGTAAAACAACTGTTACTCCTTTTAAAATAATATTGGCTGAGCCATCGGGTAAAACTTCTTTTGAAGCTTCATCAATAGTAGTTAGTGTTACGCTTCCGTCAGGTGGATAGGTACTAAGAACGATTGGTGTAGCACCCTCATTATTAAGCCCGATGTTTAAAAACTCATTTTCAAGATCTGCTGCATCGGGGGCATCGATGGACCCATTGATCGTTGATTGCCCGTTTACGCATTGAAAATAGTTTGGATAATCAGCCTGCAGCCAGGCATGAATAAAAATAAATTTATTGCCACTATTGTTTTCAATGTTAAAAGTTACATCAAACTTAGCTGTGCAGGAAGTGGATGTTGAGCTTGTAACGACTGCATTTTGAATAACAATGTTGGAGACTGTACACTGCGCCATTGATTTTTGTGTACTTACCGCCATAAAGGCGATAAAAAGAAAAGAAAGTAAAAAAGTTTTCATGTTTTTTTAATTAATAGAGATAAAAAAAGATTATTCTTTTTTCAAAGGATACTTTGGATCATTTTATCTCCATCAAATAAAAAACAGGATCAACGTATTTTATAAGATGTAATAGTATTCAGCCTGTGCTTATCTTAAATATAATTCCAGTTCAACTCTTCGGTTTTGTGCCCGTCCGGTTGAATTGGCATTGGTTGACATAGGTCTTGTTTTTCCATAACCCGAAGTAACAAGCCGGCTTTCCGGCACCCCTTTACTCAACAGGTAAGATTTTACTGCATCTAACCGGCTTTGCGAAAGTTCAGTTGGAGTTTTTTCAACGGCATCTGTATGTCCGCCAATTCTTAAATTATAATCGGGGTATTCATTCAGGATATTTGCAATTTCATCCAGCATGGGATAAGAAGAAACTTTTACCAACGCATTACCTGTTTCAAAATTGATGCGGCGTGTTGCAAATTTTAAACGCTTGGGTATTTCTTTTTTAACAGGGGGGCAACCGTAATTTGCTGCATCGCCAACAACTCCGGGGCATTTATCATCAGCGTCTAACACGCCATCGCCATCTGTATCTGCTGCACAACCCGATGGATCTACTTTAACGCCCATTTGCGTGCCGGGGCATTTATCATTTGCATCCGCAACTCCATCTCTGTCTGTATCTGCAGTACATCCCATGGCATCTACTTTAACACCTCTTGGCGTTGAGGGGCATTTATCATTCGCATCCTGTACACCATCACCATCCGTATCAGGACAACCATTAAACATGTCTAATCCTTTTGCATTGGGGCATTTGTCTTTTGAATCTTCAACACCATCAGCATCGCTATCCGGGCATCCTTTAAAACGTGCAAGCCCCGGCACATCAGCACATACATCATCATTATCACTTACACCATCTTTATCTTTATCCTGGCATCCATTCATTCCTGGAGAACCCGGTATAGCAGGGCATTTATCTAAATAATCAACTACGCCATCTTTATCTGTATCAACGGGGCAACCATTACCATCAACAAAAACACCTGGAGGAGTAGTTGGACATTTATCCCGTTTGTTCTTAATTCCATCCTGATCCACATCATTTTTTAATTCATATTTTGAAGAAGAAGCTGTTGTTGTTTGAGCAAACAGCGGCGAAAAGGAAATGATAAAAAATAAAATCGAAAGAATTCCTCTGATTTTTTTGAAGTTCATACCGGTGATTTTAAGATCCATAAAGCGAAATGTTTAGCTATACAAAGATTGGTTGATACACATTCATAGTTGTTATACAACTATGAAATAGAGTTATAACATTCACACTTTTTTTTATGCTTATTTAACAACCGGCTTTTTCTTCCTGGTAATTTTTAATAAAGGAGCTGTAGTATCTCCCATCACAAAGCCGAGCGGCTTTAAAGATTCAATACGGTCAAAAATGAGTTTCAGGATGGCGGTAACAGGAATGGAAAGAAACATGCCGGGAATACCCCATACAGCAGCACCGGCAATGACTGCAAGCAATGAAATAAATGCATTGAGTTTTACTTTCGACCCGATTATTTTAGGAACAATGTAATTATTGTCAATAAACTGTATTAAGGTGTAGAGCGATAAGACATATATTACATGCACCGGGGATTTGGTAACCAATGCAATAATGCTGAATAACAGCATAGCAATTAATCCTCCCACATATGGAATGATGTTCAGAAGCGCCCCTGCAATGCCCAGCAGTATGGCATAATCAATGCCAATGATCAACAGCCCCACTGCATTCATTACGGCAATGATCACAAATTCTAAAAACAGCCCTACCAGGTAACTTTGAATAATAGATTTTGTTTCGGTGAGTATCTCCGTTACACTTTCATTATGACCTACGCCAAATAATTTATGTATAAACTCAATGATATGAGCCTGGTAAAACAAAAACATAAAAATATAAACCGGTGTAAGAAACGTAGTTGCCAGCACAGCACCTAATGTAGTAATAGTGGTTCCAATAACTGATTTGCTGTTATCCAGCAACTCATTTTTTGTATCGGTTATCCAGGTATTTATTTTTTGCTGGCTGATATTAAAATAACCCGAAATCCATTTAACGCATTGTTGGAGTAACTCTTCAAACTTATCTGTGAGTTGTGGCAACGCATCTATAAGGATGCTTGTTTGGGAGGATAACAAAATGGTAAGCCCTGCAAAAATGAGCATGGCCAGGCTAAGCACTGAAGCAATGGCAACAGCCCGGTTCATTTTTTTCTTTACCAGGAAATGAACAACCGGGCTGATAAGGATAGCAATGAGGCCCGCATACATCACAGGAAGAAGAATATCCTGTGCAATGGTTAACATGCTGATCAACACATACAATCCAATTAAAAGAAGAACTGCTTTGGCGTAGAAGGGGAATTTAAGCGTGCTGTTATTCATTTCTATTTCAGGAGCAAGGCCTACACGGATTTATGATGACCGTTTCCATTTACATTTTCGTGTGGCTTGTACCTGATTTTGTTTAACAATTTATTGCCCACCGATTTAATAACCTCAGGATTTTTTGCAACAATGTTGGTTACGCCAAACATGAGCAAGTTTCCAAAAATTCTGCCTACAGGGGTTCTGGTAACTCCCTTAAATAATTGTTTTAAAACAAAGCCTGCTGTAAGACCCACTGAAGTATTAACAATCTTGTCTTTTATATCTCCGGAATGTACAGCCTGCTTGAACGTATTTTTAAGAATATTGATCGGTTGCATACTGCTGTAAGCCGCATGAAATTGTTCTTTGAGCAACTTTGCTTCATCGGCCTGTTTGCTTTCCAGCTCAAGGATGGCATTTTTCAGATCAGTGTGTGAATTGATATTGTCCATATACAATAATTATTGAAGGGCTTGTTTAATAAAAAAACTGCTGATGGGTTTTTTGATCCACTTATGGAGAAACATATTCAATACAATGCCTGCAAAAAGGTAAAAGCCCGCAACAATAAAAAAGCCGTAGTATAGTTTACCCAGCCTTTCACCCAGCCATAAGGCCACGCCAATATTCAGGATCAGTATAAAGAAAGAGATCATGACAATGACACTCAGTCTTGATAAGAAAGACGTAGCCACATGAATAGTTGTTTCTAATACTTTGAGCTTTGAAAGTTCGTAGGTGGTTCTTCCATACGCTT
Source organism: Chitinophagaceae bacterium (assembly GCA_043754995.1). GTDB lineage: Bacteria > Bacteroidota > Bacteroidia > Chitinophagales > Chitinophagaceae > Lacibacter. Next base: position 10,272 of record JAYUTS010000143.1, on the reverse strand, counting down.
CAATTCTTTCAACTAATTGTTCAATCTGGCTGCTTGGTTGTTGTTCCATGTTATTGTGCAGTTTAATCCCCGCAATATATTATTGCAGGGTGATGGTTGCCATTAAAGTTTAAAGTGATGCGGGCTACTTATAATTTTGCATCGGCAGCACCCATCATATCATCCATTTTTTGCTTTCCTTTATCCACCATGCTGTATGCTTCCTTTTTTAGGACATCTCCTTTTTCGCTGAGACTATCAATAAAACCATTGAATTTTTCACCCAGTTCATCAGCATATTCCGAACCTTTCCTGGAAATGTTTTTCCTGGTTGCTGATCCTTTATCGGGTGCAAATAAAATTCCTAATGCAGCACCTGCGGCTACGCCTGCTAACAGACCTAATAATACTTTTCCTGAGCTCATACTTGTTATTTTTAATTGTGATAGAAATAATTGAGAGTATAAAGATGATTGTGTTTGGCTGAATAAATGTTACAGAACTATCGAAATCGTTTACATCATTCACACATCTTTTTATTAACTGCTATTGGTATGTTAATAAAAAATAGTATGCCGTGTTGGTTGTTCAAAAATGGATAGTTGTTTCTTTTTGGTAACAGGTACTGCATGTTGTTTGCTGTTGAATGTTTTTTCAACAGTTAACCGGGCCATCAGGTAACTTACTGTTGACTCGGCTCCCTGGTTGAGGTTTACATAGTTTTCTTCCAACCCATCATAACAACCACCGGTGCAGGGATTGTAAATAACCTGGTGCAGATGATTGTTTCCCAAAAACCAGCTAATAGCAACCTGGAGCTTATACAAATAGTCAGGAAGCCTGAATACTTCATAAAATTTGCTGAGTGCAAGAATGGTATAAGCAACATCAATTGGTTGTTCTCCACCAATTGCTGTAACAGATTCTTTTCCACGTTGCAACCAGTTTTTATTTGAAATGACCCTTATCCGCTTTTCAGTAAAGATCCTCGTTAACAGGAAATCAAAAGATGCCTTTGCAATGTCTTTATAAATTTGTTCTCCCGTAGCTAACCATGCACACAGCATTGCTTCAGGCAATGTACTGTTGGCATAGGTAAGATAGCTTTCAAACCAAAGCCATTCTTTATCTGCCTCATGCCGGTACATTTGAACCAACCTGTTCGTGAGTTCTTTGATCAACGACACATGAAGTGCAGTTTTATTTTTTGTGTTATAATAATACAATCCTTTAATGATAAACGCCATGGCTCTTGTTGAATGAATTTGTGTAACATTCATTAATGCCTGTTGAAAAGTAAGCGAAGCAGCATCAATTAATTTCTTTGGCAGGATATCGCCCAGTGAAATCAAATAACCCAATGCCCAGATGGCTCTGCCGTTTGAATCGGCCAGATTGGTTGTATGATTCTGATCTGTAAACTCTTTTTGTTCATTTACATAATTCAGGAAAGCGCCATCCGGTTGCAGGCAATAGTTGATAAACGCATGGTAAGTATTAATATATTGTACATCCTCACTATTCTTTGTTAATTCATAATGCTGGCACATAGCAATCATTGCCCTTGCATTATCATCTAATGTATAGCCCGATTCAATATCGGGTTGATTGAGTTTTGAAAACTGGATCATTCCAAAACCGGTTGTAAGTTTTTTGATGTGATCCAGATTAATATCAGGTAATGTAAAATGTAAAGTCAACGGAACATGCCCTGTTTTTTCAAATAACATGGCATGTGAAATAGCTGCATTTTCCCAGGCAGTTGATGCCATCCGGTGCAGGCCGTTTGAACTGATATTTTTTCTCAATAATTCATCCTTTAATAATGAGTTAACGGCTTTTGCCAACTGCAGTGCATTTCCAAAATCAACAATTAATCCTGCATCTTTCTTCAATACTTCCAATGCATGTGGAATAGGAGTGGAGATGACAGGGCAACCGCAACCAATGGCATAAGAAAAAGTTCCGCTTACGGCCTGGTTGGGATCTCTGGATGTAAATAAATAGATGTCTGTGAGCTGCAGATATTCAAGCAGATCAGGCAGTGGCAGAAATTGATTGATAAATTTTACATGTTGCTGTAATCCTTTCTGTTGAACTTTTGTTTCAAGCATCAACCGGTATTGTTCAGCTTCCTGTTTAAATACGGAAGGGTGTGTTTTACCAATGATGAGAAAAACAACGTCTGGATTTTTTTTTACAATAGCGGGTAATGCATCCAGTGTTGTTTCAATACTCTTGCCCGAACTGAGTAAACCGAATGTAGAGAGTACTTTTTTTCCGGTTAAATGATATTTTACTTTCAGGAGGTTTTTATCGAGGTGCGGTACCAGGTGAGTGCCATGCGGAATAACGGTGATTTTATCAGCGGCAATTTCATAATCATTTATAAGGATATTGGCCGATGAATTCGTCATAACAATGATTGATTCAGTGAAAGCAATCATTTCTTTCACTTTTGTTATCAGTATTTCATCGGGATATGGCAATACAGTATGAAAGACCATGATTACCGGTTTGCCAAGACCTTTCAGGAATTGCAGGAAACCAGTTTCTTTTTTTTGAAAAAATCCAAATTCATGCTGAACCAGGATCATCTGTACAGCATCATTTTCATGAATAATTTTTGCTAAGCCGCTAAAAGATTCAGCCACATCCGTATTGAGTACATATTTAATTTCATCCTGGTAAACATGTTGCTCATTTTCTGATTCCAATGCACAGATGCTGATGTTAAATGAATGGTTGAATTTTTTATTCAATGCTTTAATTAAATCCTGCGAATAGGTGGCTATGCCACATTCCCTGGGGGGGTAGGAGGTAATGAACAGGATTTCCGGAATCAGTTGAATGGCTCGGGTTTGATGTTGTTTAATAACCATCGAAGAGAAACTGTTTTGTTGCCCGTTAACCGGCAGGTCATTTTTTGGATAAGTAGTATGCAGCATTATATAGTGTATAGGTTCGTGTTTAAAAATACTTTAGCTTTTATGTTAGTTGTTCAAAATACAAGAGCAGTTATTCAAGACTGGCAACTGCAGGAACGGCAACAGCAGTTACTTTATCAGTTGTACAAGGTTTAGGTTCACTCTTAATTGATAATAATTCATTCAGCAGTTCAGATAAACTTAAAGAGGCACAGGCAATATGTTCATCAGCAGCGCCATAATAGATATAAAGGGTGTCTCCCAGTACAATGGCACCTGTAGGAAAACATACATTGTTTACTTCCCCTATTAGTTCCCACTTATATTCAGGTTTAAATAATGCATAAGGTAAACGGGCAATTTCTTTTTGCGGATTGTCAAGTTCAAGTAATGCAGCACAGGCCGAATAAACATAGCCGTTTACAGTATCATGAACTCCATGATAGATCAGTAACCAGCCATGAGCTGTTTCAATGGGAGGGCATCCGCCACCGATATAACTTACTTCATGATCATATTTAGGACATAGCACAATGCCGTCAGAAAAATGAAGAAAATAATTTTGCCAGAATTCGGTTGTGAGCTCCTGTAAATTGTTAACCGCAACAATCTGAATATCGGGCCGAACACGATGGAGGAAATGAAGTTTGCCATTTATTCTGCGTGGAAAGAAAATAACATTTTTATCCCAGAGCAATATTTTTTTGCCCTGTTTTTCCAGCATTTGTTCATGCTCATTATAACGGAGATATTTTTCGTTCAACTTACTTTTCGATCCGGCCAAACGGTTGAATTCATCATAGGTAACCTGTGGCACAATCAATCCACATTTATCCCAATGAACCAAATCTTTTGAAACAGCCAAAGCACCCAATGCATTAACGCCATCATAAGCAGTATAGGTGAGATAAAACAAGTCTTCAATTTTTGTGATCCTTGGATCTTCTACTCCATGCGATTCATAGTCTGTTTGTGGAAACAATACCGGTGTGTCAAATCTTTCCGCTATCTCCATTGGACTTTTTAGCCGGCAATAGCCAATACTTGAATAATTTCCTTTACTCACCGCCCTGTAAAAAATATGGATATGGTCATTCTCCATAATGACAGCAGGATTTAATACGCCTTCATTTTCAAAACCAAGCAAAGTTTTATTTAGCAACACACCTTCTTTTTTAATTGCTACCATGATTTATACAAATAATTTAATGAATGATTACAAATTCAGAGACAAACAGAGAAGTAATTAAAAAATATTCAGCATCTGTAAAGTTGAATGACTTTCAAAAGAAACCTATTACACAACATTTTAAATAAGTTGTATTATTCACATATCGGGAGCGATGAATGCTGATTGATGAAATTTGCTCTTCAAAGTCTCCAGACTTTGAAGTTTTATGCACCCTGTCTCTGACAGGGTATGAGCTATAAAAGAAAAGTGGGAGACTTTTAGCATAGTACTGCGAAGTCTGGAGACTTTGCAGAGCCGTTTATTATGAGCATTCACTTAGTTAAGCAGGAATATAAATATCAAACTGCGCTCCTTTGTTTAATTCGGCTGTAGCAGTAATAAAGCCTTTGTGATTCTCAACTATTTTTTTTACAATGGCAAGTCCAATACCTGTGCCTTCATAGGCTTCTTTACCATGCAGTTTTTGAAATACGCCAAAAATGCGTTCGTTGAAATGCGGTTCAAAGCCGATACCATTGTCTTTAACGCTGATATGACAATATTTTTTTTCAGTTGAAAGATTCGAGCCATCTAAATCTTTAGCATTTACAATGCTGCTTCTGATGATGATGTGTGATGGAATAGCGGGATTGGAAAATTTGAGTGCATTACTCAACAGGTTATACATCAACTGGCGAAACTGAAACGTAATGATATTTGCAGTGCAGAGATTGCCGGTTTCGATGGTTGCCTTTTTTTCCTGGATGGTATCCCGCAGTTCGTTTTTTACTTCTTCTACAATGATGCTGAGATCGGTATTTTCAAATTGATGATCGGTGGTAGTAATGCGGGAAAAAGCCAGTAAATCATCAATCAGTTGTTGCATTCTGCTTGCAGCTAATTGCATACGCTGAAAATTATATTTCCCTTTTTCGGAAAGGTTGTTGCTTTCATTTTCCAGTATAATGGTAACAAAGGTTTGTATTTTTCGCAGCGGTTCCTGCAGATCGTGACTGGAAATATAAGTGAATGCCAGGAGTTCTTTGTTGGCAATAATTAACTCAGCCGCTCTTTTTTCTTTCTCTTCGTTTTGAAAAGCCAGTTCTTTGTTGGCAATGATTAACTCAGCCGCTCTTTTTTCTTTTTCTTCGTTTTGAAAAGCCAGTTCTTTGTTAGCAATGATCAACTCAGCCGCTCTTTTTTCTTTTTCATCGTTTTGAAAGGCCAGTTCTTTATTGGCAATGATCAATTCAGCCGCTCTTTTTTCTTTTTCTTCATTTTGGAAAAGCAATTCTTTATTGGCAATACTTAACTCAGCCGCTCTTTTTTCTTTTTCTTCATTTTGAAATACCAATTCCTTGTTGGCAATGAACAATTCAGCCGCTCTTTTTTCTTTTTCTTCATTTTGAAATACAAGTTCTTTATTGGCAATGCTTAATTTGTCTTCCTGTGTTTCAAATAATTTACTCATTTTCTGTTTTTAAGTAATTCTTTAAATGGTCAAACTGTTTTCAACAGTCAGTATAAAATTTTCTTTGGCAGGTTGTGTACTGTTTCCAGCCTGTATGATAAGGGTAATTGAATGCAGAATTATTTTTTTGAACAATGCAAATTCTGATGGCTTTCTTATAAAATAGTGTGCACCGTTATCGTACAGCAGGTTCACAACCTCCTGTTCAAAGGAAGTGGAAAAAATGACGACAGGAAGGTTTTTCAGTTTCCTGTCCTGTTTTATTTCAGCTAAACATTCAAACCCGTTCTTACGGGGCATATTCAGATCGAGGAAAAGGATCTGCGGAAGTTTGTTTGTTTCATTGAAGAGGCGCTGCATGAGTTGTTCTCCATCGTGCACAGCCGTAAAGTTTGCAGGTTCTGCTAATTCAACCAGGGCTTCCTCAAAAAAAAGACAATCGTCTGTATCATCATCTGCAAGCAGTATGTTAAGCTCATTCAAATTCATGCGTTCAGGATGTATTTTATTTTTCCATTCGAATATACATTTTCAACTGCCATGAATACTGCATGCTGAATAACCTGTACTAATTGTGCAAAATTGCCCGGCTTTCGTATATACACATCGGCCCCGGTTTTGAAGAGGATATTTATTTTATCATTCCAGCCCGATGTTGAATATATAACCACCGGAAGGTGCTTCAGTTGTTTATTGTGTTTTATTTCAGCTAAACATTCAAACCCATTTTTGCAGGGCATATTGAGGTCGAGGAAAAGGACATCCGGCAGTTGGGTTGTTTCATTGATGAGCAACTGCATAAGTTGTTCCCCGTCATGCACCATGGTTAAGTTGGTGGAGGGTATAAATTCCCTGATGGCGTCGTTAAAAAAAAGGCAATCGTCCTTATCATCATCGGCCAGCAGTATATTCAATTGTTTCTGACTCATGCGTTAAGAATATATTTCAGTTTACCATTCGAAAATATATTTTCGGCTGCCATTGGTAACGAATGTTGAATAACCTGCACTAATTGCGCAAAATTGCGGGGCTTACGGATATACACATCAGCCCCTGTTTTAAAGAGAACACTTATTTTATCCTGTGAACCGGAAGTTGAAAACATCACCACCGGAAGGTCTTTCAGGTTTTCATCCTGTTTTATTTCCGATAAACATTCAAAACCGTTTTTGCGTGGCATATTAATGTCAAGAAAAAGAACATGCGGCAGATGTTCATTATGCTCAATGAGGTAATTCATGAGTTCATCACCATCGTGCACTGTTGAAAGCTGGGTTGTAATGGGTAATGCTTCCAATGCTTCTTTAAAAAAATGACAGTCGTCAATATCGTCATCTGCAAGGAGAATACTCAGCTTTTTTACATGCATCAGTTTTGCATTTAAAGTTATTTACTTCACGTTGAAAGGCAACTGTGTATATCAATGGCAACAATGCTGCTGCAAACATGTATTGGCCATTATTGCACCTGCTGTTCTGTCTCAGTTTCAGCTATTACTTTAAGCAGTGCTTTGTGTATAACCTGTTTCAATACTTCAAAATCGCCGGGCTTGCGTATATACTCTTTTGCACCCATTTTATGGAGCGTGTTTTTGAGGTTGTCTTCAAAATCAAGACTGCGTGTATAAGAGGTGGTGTACATAACAACCGGCAGGTTTTTCAGCAGTTCATTTTCTTTTATTTCAGCTAAACATTCAAAGCCGGTTTTGTGTGGCATGCTTAAATCAAGAAAAAGTACATGCGGTAGATTGGTTGCATTAACATGGAGATAGTCCATCAACTCCTCGCCGTTATTTACGGTTACAAGCTGTGTAGCAACAGTTATTTCCTTCAGTGCCTTGGCAAAGAAAAAACGATCATCCATATCATCATCTGCCAGCAGTATATTGAATGAGGCATTTGGGTAATTATTATTCATATGGAATTACTGTAAAACCGGGGTTGATTAGTTCCATGTTGCTGTATTAGATTTACAAGAGATTTTTCAGGTGAAAAGGTAAACCGATGTGCTTATTATTTGTTGCTGAATAAAATATATGACTTACATAATTCACACATATTTATGATTGTAAAAAAGCTGCTCTTCAAAGTCTCCAGACTTTGAAGTTTTATGCAGCCTGTCTCTGACAGGGTATGAACTATAAAAGAAAAGTCAGGAGACTTTTAGCATAGTACTGCGAAGTCTGGAGACTTTGCAGAGGAGGTTGCAGAAATAAATAACGGACAGACGATAGACGGGAAGATAAGTAACGGGCAGGCATCAGGCCGGAGGCCTGCGCCAGTTTGATCTATTTTGATGAAGCGAATTGATTTTTTTTCAAATATTCTTTGAATTGCTCAAAAGTCATTTTCTCGGTTTCTTTGGCAATTTTTTCTTTAATTTCTCTGAACACTTTTACAGTGTCGAACCCGCCTGCCGGACGGGCAGGTGTTTTTTCTTTTTTAGGTTTCGTCTTCATTGCTTACTATTTCTTTAGGTGAACGTATATCAAGTTGAATATACCCACAACGTAAATTTACAGAATTAAAACTGCTCTTCAAAGTCTGGAGACTTTGCAGAGCTGGATCCACGGATTCTAAAAACATTTACAATGTGGTGAATTAATATTTTGAGGTACTGGAAAAGATTTTTATTTTACAAAACAATTTTAAAAATTGAACCTGAATGCGTTTTAGGCAAACCTTAGTAGAAAAGGAATTACAACAATAACTCAACCTTATTACCTTATTTGAAATGAAAATAGAATACAATAATTTATACACACATTTTATTTTTACAACATTGCACCGCATGCCACTTATTGCTGAAAAGCACCGGGAACGAATAGAAAAATACATTACCGGCATTGTAAACAATAACGATTCACATTTGTATTCTATATACGCCAATCCTGAACATGTTCATTTTCTTGTGTCCCGTTCTCCGAAATTTGCAGAAGAAACCCTTGCCGCTATTGTTGCTGAAAGTTCTCAACAATTCATAAACCAAAATAAACTATGTGAAAGCCGGTTTGCCTGGCAAGAATCTGCTTCTGCCTTTTCAGTATCAAAGTCGGATGTTGACAGAGTTTGCAAATACATACTTAATCAACCCGAACATCATCGTAAAGTAAGTTTTCAGGAAGAATATGATGAGTTTTTAAAATTTTACCAAAAAACTTTACACCCTTTTATGAGGCATGAGTCAAAATAAGGTAATAAGGTTGTCATTATACAATAAACCATTTTTCTACTAAGGTTAAAAACACATTATTGGTTTATCTAAGAAGCTGTCTAAAAATAGAATTTTGATTCTCCATGCAAGCCGCTGGTGAGGACACTAACGGCGGCGGCCCGCCGTGGTCGGTGTCCTCACCGACCACTGTTAGAAATAAGGTAATAAGGTTGTCATTATACAATAAACCATTTTTCTACTAAGGTTAAAAACAGATTGTTGGTTTATCTAAGTATCATCTCAATTAATGAATGCCCCCAGAGTATGCTGCCGGGGTATCGAATACAAAATACAGCAAACACTGCTTTTCAAAGTCTCCAGACTTTGAAGTTTTATGCAGCCTTTCTCTGACAGGGTATGAGCTATAAAAGAAAAGTGAGGAAACTTTTAGCATAGTACTGCGTATGAACTATAAAAGAAAAGTCAGAAGACTTTTAGCATAGTACTGCAAAGTCTGGAGACTTTGCAGAGCCGGTTAGAAAATATTGCCGTCTCAATTATTAAAAGTTTGATAGATGCAGTACTTCACCGCTTGCTCCCAACTAACATGCAACTGCATTACATTCTTGACATATACCAGTTGAGCGTTTTCTCCATTTTTTTGAAACTGAAAATAGTGGTGATGATTTTCTGCAACCGCACAAAAGCTGTTTCGCTTTTAACCACATAATCAAAAGCCCGGTGGTGCATACAGTTGATGGCTACATCAATTTTGTCCTGGGAAGAGAGCATCACTACAGGAATATCAGGATTCACGGCTTTTATCTGATCCAGAGTTTCAATGCCATTCATCGCTTTGGCATCAATACCATCGAGGTGATAATCTAAAATAATTACATCGGGTTTGTTCGACAGGTGTTCCAGGCAAAGCTCGCCTGTTGCAAATGTTTCAACGGCAAAATCGGCATTATTCAGAAACTCTATTTGTAAAGATTTTAAAAACAACGCATCATCATCAACAAGGAAGAGTTTTATTTTAGTATCGTTATTCATTCTGTTACATTTATTAAAGATTCATCAGCCTGATTTTGTTTAGAATTTGATGCAGCTCGCTGAAAGCTGTTTTGCCTTTAACCACATAATCAAAAGCCCGGTGGCGCATACAATTAACGGCCACATCAATTTTCTGCTGTTCCGATAAAATGACCACCTCTATATCTGAATTAAACCGTTTTACTTTATCCAGCAGTTGTTCTCCGTTCATGGCATCTTTCTTTACTCCGTTGAGCCAGTAATCTAAAATGATCACATCGGGGTTCTCTGACAAATGCTCTATACACTGCTCGCCGGTTGCAAATGTTTGAACACTGTATTCGTTTTGCCTGTTCATTTCAATTTCCTCGGTTTTCAAAAACAAGGCATCGTCATCAACGAGGAATACTTTTAATTTTGCCTGCTTATTCATCTTTATTTTCATTGAATTGAATGAACACTGCTGTTAATTCAGTTATAGCTTTTTGTACCATCTTTTCAATTTCTGAAATCATTTCAACTGTTTCATCGGGGCTTTG
>JAYUTS010000142.1:0-7757 GCA_043754995.1 Chitinophagaceae bacterium | reverse complement strand
GATCACTGCTGGCATCGGCTTTGGTTACAACCGGAGGGGTATCCAGGTCAGAAGGAAGTGAACGAACCGTTTGTGAAACTTTATCACGAACATCATTGGCCGCTTCTTCTAAATTAAATCCCAGTTCAAATTCAACATTAATATTGCTGCTACCCTGGCTGCTGCTGCTGGTAATGTTTTTAACACCTGCAATACCATTGATTGATTTCTCTAATGGTTCGGTGATCTGCGATTCAATTACATCGGCATTGGCTCCGGGATATGAAGTGCGTACACTGATATTTGGCGGGTCAATAGCTGGATAATCCCGAACACCTAAAAAGCGAAATCCGATAACACCAAATAATATAATCAGGATGTTCATCACAATTGCCAATACAGGCCGCTTCAAACTCAGTTCGCTGATCGTCATAACTATTGCACTTTTGAAAGTTTGATTTTTGCATCGGGTCTTAAACCAAGCAAACCGGTAGTTACAATTGTATCACCGGGTCTTACGCCACTGAGTATTTCAATATTGGCTGAATCACGAATGCCTGTTTGTACATCAACAAATTTGGCAATACCATCTTTGTACAAAATAAGTTTTTTACCTCTTGCCTGTGGTAAGATTGCTTGTGATGGAACAAGAATTGCATAATCGTTTCTGGCGAAGTCCATATCTACTTTTGCAAAACTACCTGCTACCAATGATGCATCGCCCTGCTGAACAACACAACGTACATTCATTCCACGTGTGGTTTCACTAACAGTTGATTCAGTGGCATATACTTTTGCAAGGAATTTTTTTGAGCTCCCCTCAGTTGAGAAAGAAATGAGCTGGCCCAGCTTAATTTTAGAAGTATATTTTTCAGGAACACTGAACTGCAGTTTCAAAATGTTTACCTGGCGAATATTTGAAATAACAGTTGCAGGTGTTACATAAGCACCGGTTGAAATATTTTTAAAACCAATTTTTCCATTGAAAGGTGCACGGATTTCTGTTTTGGCAATATTGGTTTTCATGAGTTCAATATCGGCATTGATATTACTGACTTGTAAAAAACTGAGATCATAATCCTGCTGACTGATGCCATTTAACTTCAGCAATTCATTATTGCGTTCTTCTGTTTTTTGAGCAATCTGTAACTGCACTTCCAGTTTTTTTAATTGGGCCTGCAAGTCGCCATCAAACAATTTTACAAGTAAAGCACCCCTGCTTACCGAAGTACCTTCATTAATATATAATCCAACCACACGGCCACTCACTTCTGTGTGAATTTCTGTTTCCTCCATTGGTAATAACTGACCGGCCAATTGAAGAGGTTCACTCACTGCGCCCGTTTTTACAATATATCCTACTACAACCATCGGCCCTTGCTGACGCTGACCACCCGCTGCCGAAGCTGGTTGTTTTTTTTTGTCTTTACAGCTAACAACCAGCAAGATGGCAGTAACTGCAATCAATTTTATTCTTCTCATGTTAATTATAGAATGGCTAAAGTTAAGGAATGAACTTTTTGGTTAAAGCATCAATGGATGAGTGGTAAAAATAGTTGAGTTTAACGGGTATAAGTTACATGTTATCAGTGGAAATTATAAGTAACTGATCGTTCTTTTTTGTGTACTAAACTACAGGGTCTTTACTTTCAATGTATGCTTGATGCGGTTGGCTTTGAAGATGAGTTCAGCTTTATCTTTACCAATAATGGTTACATGCCCCATTTTACGACCGGGTTTGGTTTGTGCTTTTCCATAAAGATGTACAAAAGCATGTTCCATTTTTAACACTTCATCCAGCCCTTCGTAATGAGCTGGTCCGTTATGCCCTGCTTCGCCAACAATATTTAAAATGACTGATGGTAGAATTGCATCGGTACAACCAAGCGGATACCCGAGCATGATGCGCCACAACATATCAAATTGTGAAGAATAATTGCCTTCAATACTGTGATGACCACTGTTATGAACCCTTGGTGCTGTTTCATTCACCAGTACATTGTCTTTTTTATCTACAAATAATTCAACTGCAAATATTCCAGGGGAATTAAACTTTCGAACTACTTCCATGGCAAAGGCTTCTACTTTCCAGAATATTTTTTCCGGAAGTTCGGCAGGAGATATCTGGTAATCCAATAAATTTAAAAAAGGATCAAAGATCATTTCAGCAGGTGGATAAATAGTTGTTTCGCCATCCAGTGCTACAGCAACAATCATGGCAATTTCTTTATCAATCACCACTAACTTTTCCAGTACGGCAGGTGCATCAAAACCTTTTTCCAGATCTGCTTCGGTTAATAAAAGCTCTACTCCACGACCATCATAACCACCCATGCCCAGTTTATGTGCAGCAGGTAAAAAGGAAGCATGCTCTTTCAGATCATTTTTATTTTCAGTAACAATAAATTCAGATGTCGGGATATTATTCTGTTGATAGAATTTCTTTTGTTCAATTTTATTGTTGATGATGCGGAGTGCAGATGGTTTGGGAAATATTTTCACTCCTTCAGCTTCTAATTTTTCAAGTGCATCAACATTTACACTTTCAATTTCAATTGTCAGGGCATCCAATCCTTTTCCAAAATTATAAACAGATTCAAAATCTTTGATATCACCTTTGGTGAAATGATGACAAAGATGTGCAGCAGGGCAATGCGCATCATTTTCCATTACATAAGTTTCTACAGGATAATTGGCAGCAGCCTGTAATAACATTCGCCCTAATTGTCCGCCGCCGAGGATGCCAATACTGAGCGTAGTCGAAATATTCATAGGCTCAAAGATAAGGGAGGATGTTTGACCCTGAGCGATGAAGCATGCAAACGCAGTCGAGTGGTGAGCGGAGTCGAGTGGTGAGCGGAGTCGAACCACGGCTTAAAAAGTTCGAGCGGAGTCGAGAACTTTATTTAACATCTTTAAACTTAGAATGAGTCAGGTTTTGACATTCAGCAAGCAAAGTAAGTTTGTGCAGATTGCCTTGCATTAAAGCAATCTTCTTTGCCCTCGACCATCCTTTCAATTGCTGTTCTCTTTGTTCGGCTTCCAGTGAAAAGGGAATTGTTTCATAATATTTTATAACAAGAGGTCTGCGTTTAAAAGTATAACAGGATATATAAGTACCATCACAATGCTCATTAAAGCGTCTTATCAAATCATTGGTTAATCCTGTATAAAAAGATCCATCATTACATTCAATAGTATAGACATAATATATTTCCTGTAAAGTGTCCTTGTAAATCATTTAGAAATTTAATTAATTTAAACGGAAAACTCGACTCCGCTCGATTTCCTGAGCAGACCCTTCGGCTCCCGAAAAAGTCGGGACAGGTCCGCTCAGGGTCTTTCTTTCCGTTCGAATAAATATCTACCTTTGCAATATGCTTCCCGATTATCCAACTAAACGATTCAACGACAAACGCAGCAACTACCTTTTGCTGATGGAAGTATTGGCCATTGATGCTATTTGATTTTTTTAAGAATATGATTCAAAAGAACTGAAATTGTATTTCATCTTTTCTGTTTATTTATCATTATCACTTCAAATTTTAATCTCATGTCAGCAATAACAGCTTCAGATACAAAACAAACATCAGCCACCGATTTCCTTCCTTTGCATGGAACAGATTATGTAGAATTTTATGTAGGCAACGCCAAGCAAGCAGCACATTATTATATCACTGCTTTTGGTTTTCAGCCATTGGCTTATGCAGGTCCTGAAACCGGGGTGAAAGAGAGTGCCAGTTATGTTGTTCGTCAAAATAAACTAACACTGGTTTTAACAACACCCTTACGTTCAGGTAACGAAATGGCTGATCATATTTACAAACATGGCGATGCGGTGAAAACACTGGCATTAAAAGTGGATGATGCTGCAAGTGCCTTTACAGAAACAACCAGGCGTGGAGCCAGTGCATATAAAGATGTAACAAAATTGGAGGATGCAGATGGGGAAGTGATCATTAGTGGTATTCATACCTATGGCGATACCGTTCATTTATTTGTTGAACGGAAAAATTATAAAGGAATATTTATGCCCGGCTATCGTGCATGGAGCAATCCTTACTTTAAAGTTGAAGAAACCGGTTTGCAATATGTAGATCATTGCGTAGGAAATGTTGGCTGGAACCAAATGAATCCCTGGGTAAAGTTTTATGAGAATGTAATGGGCTTTCGTAATATCCTCAGCTTTGATGATAATGATATCTCAACCGAATATTCTGCACTCATGAGTAAGGTCATGAGTAATGGAAACGGATATGTAAAGTTTCCCATCAATGAACCGGCAGAAGGAAAGAAAAAATCACAGGTTGAAGAATATCTGGATTATTATGCGGGTGAAGGGGTGCAACACGTTGCCATGGCAACGAATCATATTGTTGAAACAGTGATGGCTCTGCGAAGCAGGGGTGTAGAATTTTTACAAGTCCCTACTTCTTATTATGATGATCTGCTCGACAGAGTTGGTCATATAGACGAAGATCTGGAACCCTTAAAAGAGTTGGGTATTTTGGTTGACAGGGATGAAGAGGGGTATTTACTTCAGATTTTTACCAAACCGGTAGAAGACCGGCCCACCCTGTTTTTTGAAATTATTCAGCGAAAGGGGGCACAAAGCTTTGGAAAAGGGAATTTTAAAGCCTTATTTGAAGCAATTGAACGGGAGCAGGAGGCCAGAGGCAACTTGTAAATTTACCGGGCAGTTTTACTGCTCGTTTTATTTTAATTTTATCAACATTTTAAAATATTTTTGCATCTACATCGTTCATAATAAATCCAGTATGCTCAACAAAGGCCTTTTACTTTACCTCTTTACTTTCTTCGCCACTACCACTTTCGTTCGGGCTCAGTATTCTGTTGCTGATGCGTCAATAAAGAATTTCAGAATTGCTGGCATTGCATCTAAAGTGGAAGATTCATTGAAAAAAGAATTCCAGGATAAAGGTTTGCATTGGCCTGCCAAATACATGTATGTACGGGCTTTTAAACATGAAAAGCAGATGGAAGTTTGGGTAAAGAATGAATGGAAAGAAACCTTCAGCCTGTTTAAAGTATATAAAGTTTGCGCTACATCAGGAACCTACGGCCCAAAACGTAAAGAAGGCGACAAACAAATACCCGAAGGATTTTATTATATCAACGAATTTAATCCGAATAGTAATTATCATTTGGCTCTGGGCTTAAATTATCCCAATGCATCAGATGTCATTTTAAGTGATCAGAATAAACCCGGTGGTGATATTTATATTCATGGCAACTGTGTAACCATTGGTTGTTTGCCATTAACAGATTCTTTGATTGAACAGGTGTATTACCTGGCCTCCATTGTAAAAGAACAGGGACAGGATTTTATTCCCGTTCATATTTATCCAGTTCGGTATGATAATAACAAAGCAGTTGAACAGTTCAGCAATAAAACAAAAAACAAACAGGAAGTTCAGAAATTTGCAACGGAGATAAAAGAGGCATATGAATTTTTTGAAGATACACACCAACTTCCAACTGTGTTAATTGGTAAAAATGGAAACTATATCGTTGCAACCAACCCTGAAACACCAAAAGTTACAAGAGTAAAAATTATTGAAACAAATAACCCTGCCAACCCTTATGCAGCATGGAGTTTAGAGGATAAGGTTGATTTGGTTCCTGCTTACAAAGATGGGAATGCTGCTTTGCAACGCTGGTTATTTAATTTGAGTAAAGAATTAGTACCCATGCTGAGTGGTAACCCATCCATGTCTTTACAGGTTGAGTTTATTGTTGATAAAAATGGAAATACTGCTTTGGCGACTGTTATAAAGGGCGGTTATCCGGCATTAAATAAAATGGTGAAAGATAAATTTGAAAAGGAATTGAAATGGTCTCCCGCAACAAAGGACGGTCAGCCTGTTCATACCAAACTCAAACAAAATCTGAATATCACAGCGCCAGAAGATCTTTAGCAATATATTTACACATTATCCAGTATTCATGTAAAACGCTCCTGTACTGCTTATGCAAACAGAAACCACATGAAACCCGGATTGAAATTCATCCTTTGCTTTTTCTTTATTGCTTTCTTTTGTTTAAAAGAAAGCAGGAGCCAAACTGTGTCGGGTATCATCAACAGTTATTTCAAGGTTACCAATTTTATTCCATCCTACAATGGTTTACGGGTACAAAGTATCACCGGGTTAACATCGGGCGACAGAGTTTTGTTGATTCAAATGAAAAGTGCAACTATTAATCAAACAAACTTATCCTCCTTTGGTAATATCACAAGTATTGGTCAGGCAGGTTTATATGAGTTTGCAACCATTTGCGGGTTCTTAAATGATACGGTTGTTTTTGAAAGACAATTGCTCAACAGCTATGATTATACAAAATCAGTGCAGTTGGTATATATGCCAACATTTACCAATGTAACCATTACAGGAACTTTACGGGCACAGGAATGGGATTCAACATCAGGAACAGGTGGCATTATTGCTTTGGAAGCAACTGGTACAGTAACAATGAATGCAGGAATTGATGCAAACGGTGCTGGCTATAAAGGAGGTGCGTTGGTCGCATTCAGTAGCTGTAGTTTTTTTACAACAGCATCTGCTTATTCTTATTCGCCCCCAACCACTTTAAGTAGTAATGCAAATGGTGCCTATAAAGGCGAAGGCATCAATATTACTCAATCAGGTTATGAAGGTGGAAAAGGAAAACAATCCAATGGTGGAGGCGGTGGTAATAATCATAATACCGGTGGCGGCGGGGGCGGCAATTATGGGGCGGGTGGAATTGGTGGTAACTATACAGGAACCGGAGGTTTCCCTTGCAACGGTACACATGCAGGGATAGGTGCATTGGCATTAAATAGTTATGGTTATTCTTTAGCTAACAACAGGATTTTTGCGGGTGGTGGCGGAGGTTCGGGTCATGAAAATAATCCTGAAGGAACACCGGGAGGAAATGGCGGTGGAATTGTTTTTATTAATTGCAATGAAATAATAGGAAATAACAACAGCATTACTGCAAATGGGGAACAAGGTTTAAGTACTAATCCAACAAATATTCCTTCCAATGAAGCAAGAGGCGATGGTGGCGGTGGCGGTGGCGCAGCGGGTTCTATTTTGTTGGATGTAAATACCTATACCACTTCTTTAAATGTAGAAGCAAAAGGAGCTAATGGCAGTACCGTGGGATTTCAGGCGCAATGCCCGGGGCCGGGTGGTGGCGGTGGTGGTGGAGTTATTTGGGCTTCATCGGCATTGCCTGTAAATGTTACAAGCAATATTAGCGGTGGGACTGCCGGAATTGTAAAGCCAACTGCTTCTGACCCTGCATGTGAAGGCTCCACAAATAATGCAACCGCCGGTGCTGCTGGTATTGTATTGACCAATTTTCAAATTCTGGAAGGCTCTCTGTTTAATTGCGGTGGTATTTTATCTATTGCTTCCTTAAAAGAATGGAGCGGCAAACGTGTAAGCGATGGTATTGCATTGAAATGGAGACTGGAACAAACAGATCATATTGAAGAAGTATGGTTAGAAAAAAGACTTACAAGAGGAACCTTTAAAATACTTAAAACCTACACGCAACCGAATGAAGGTTCTTATCAGTTTTTGGATGCAGGTACTGAATTACCTGCAACTTACCGTTTAATGGTTCAATCAAAAACAAGAAAGAAAGAATATTCAAATCAGTTGTTTTTTGAACGTCAGAAAGTAAAGCGATTGAACCTGTATCCAAACCCTGTTACAAATGAAGTAAGATTAGAATTGCCTGCATCATCAACAGGACGAACTGCTGTT
>JAYUTS010000141.1:0-3405 GCA_043754995.1 Chitinophagaceae bacterium | reverse complement strand
GAAATTACCGATCAGGAACTCACACAGAAGTTTGATCCGGAGACTGTATTGCTGATTGAATTGTTTAAACCGGAGAAAATTATTACTGCTGTTTACCTGGATAATGACAAACTTCAGTACAATGTGAAACGTTTCAAAATTGAAACCACTACACTCCGGAATAAATTCTTCTTTATTAAAGAAGGCGATAAGAATTATTTAGAAGCTGTTACAACTGAAGATGAACCGGTACTGGCCATGCAAAGCGGGAGAGGAGCACAGGTACGTAAAGCAAAAATTAAATTGGCGAAGGTTGCTGAAGTGATGGGCTGGAAAGCAGTAGGAGCAAAGCTTACAGACTTTAATAAAAGTATTGAAATGGAGTGGGTGAAGGAAGAACCGGGAGCTCAACCGGAGTTGTTTGGATGATGAATGTTACCGCTCCGTCTGACGTCCTCGTCTGACGGACACATGAAGATGAATGATGAATGATGAGAGATCAGTTAACAAGAGTGATTGCACAAGTAGCAATCACTCTTTGTTTTGGTTGCACAATGGTTTGTTAACGCAATCCATTAACAAAAGATTAGTGAACACTTCAAATCTTTGGCGCACTTTTTTAATAGTAAATGCTAACAGGCTATAAAATCCTGCAACCATTTATATGAACAAAATATACTCCTCCTTTCTTATGCTGTTTCTTGTACTTACATTTAGTTCAACAGCACAAATAAAGCCTACCATCAAAGTTGGTGTTGTACAGTCAACATGGAAAGGCGAAGCTAAAGAATCACTTGATCAGTTAATAGATGTAACGGATGGTTATGTTACTTCCAGGAACAGAACCGGCTTTTATGCAGGTGCCGGTATAGATCTTCCATTAGGAAATTTTATTTCGGTTGAACCTTCTCTTATCTATACACAACGTGGATATGGATTGAAGGGAAATCTGACCATTGCTGATCTTAAGATTGAAGCATTGAATGCAAGGGCTACTTCACAAATGCATTATATTGATTTGCCTGTGCTGCTGAAAATAAAGCCTGTAGCTGGTTTGCAGATCTTTGCAGGCCCGCAGGTTTCTTATTTAGTTCATAATAACCTGAGAGCAGATGTTTCGGTGCTTGGATTTTCACTGCTAAACAAAGACCTTGATATTACAGAACAGTTCAATCGCTGGGATATAGGCGTTACGGGCGGTGTTGGTTTTGAATTTGAGAACGGCATCGGAATTATGGCGTCTTATGAGCGGGGTTTTCAACGCCTGGATAAAAATCAAAGCTTTAAAGTATTCAATGAAGGATATAAAGCAGGGTTAACGTATAAGTTTTAATGAATGAATTAAACTTTGCCAAAGTTTTAATTTGAATAACTAAACGAAACAGTTATCACAACTTTGGCAAAGTTTTTCATCAGGGCATTTAACTGTGGAAGCTCTGGCCGATGTATGCATTACCCCGCAGCATCGGCTCTTTCATTATTCTTCGCTTTCAACAATCTTACCATAATCAATAAATAATTCTTCCCCTGCTTTGATGTCACGAAGTGTTTCAAAATCTTCACCATCATTAATGGATATGATATTGGAAGGCTCAGCATGATTAAGAAAATTCACAATGTCCATTACTTTAAACCCATAATTGGGAACATAATAATGGTCATCATCAAACAAGCAATAGGTTTCAACCAGCTCCCTGCTATATGCAGGCAAGGCATCAATTTCACTTCGTTCAATCTTGATCCACTCACCAATGTTTTTTGAAAATAATCCACGTTGACCTTTTGGAATATCCCTTAATGCAAATACTCCATTACCGTGAATGGGAGAGGGTTTCATCATAACCCATGTATCGTGTTGCAATTCGTGAAGCAGTTGTTCTTTAGTCATAGTTTGTTATCCAGGGGCCGGATATTTATTTCAGATACTGTTTCATATCACGCTCGGCATCACGGTTTTTAATGGTTTCCCTTTTATCGTGGAGTTTTTTTCCTTTGCCCAAGCCAATTTCCATTTTAGCCAAATTCTTTTCTGTAAAGAAAATACGCAAGGGAATAACGGTATATCCTTTTTCCTTGATCTTATTTTCCCACTTCCTGATTTCTTTTTTATTGAGCAGTAATTTGCGATCATGAACGGCCATATGGTTATTGGTTGTGCCGAATTTATATTCAGCTATGTGCAATCCTTTGATCCAAAGTTCATGTTGATCAAAAAAACAATAGGAATCGCTGAAGCTTACTTTTCCTTCACGGATGGATTTTACTTCCGTTCCGGCCAATACCATCCCTGCTACCAACTTATCTTCAAAGTAGTATTCATGAAAGGCAGAGCGGTTTTTTGATTCCATGTGTATAAAATAAAAAAGCAATCAATACAAGCTGATCAACTTCTATTGATTGCAAATATATAATCGAAACATCAGTTCTTAAATAAGCTGAACAATACGCCTAACTTTTGTTTTAAATCTTTTCTGTCGATGATAAGGTCGAGAAATCCATGATCGAGTAAAAATTCACTTCGTTGAAAACCTTCGGGCAAATCTTTCTTAATGGTTTCTTTAATTACACGGGGTCCGGCAAAACCAATCAAGGCGCCGGGTTCACCAATATTCAAATCGCCCAGCATACCAAACGATGCAGTTACTCCACCAAAAGTAGGATCGGTTAATAAAGTGATGTAAGGAAGTTTGGCATCACTCAATTGCGAAAGCTTACCGGAAATTTTTGCCAGTTGCATTAATGAAAAGGCACTCTCCATCATTCGTGCTCCACCACTTTTGCAAATCATGAGCATAGGCATTTTGTTTTCAATGCAATAATCAACGGCACGTGAAATTTTTTCTCCCATCACACTACCCAATGATCCGCCAATAAAATCGAAATCCATACAACAAATCACAGCATCATACTCTTCAACTTTCCCAACCGCTATACGAATGGAATCATGTAAATCTGTTTTTTTCCAGATATCTTCCAACCGTTTCTGATAAGGTTTCAGATCTGTAAAGCCGAGATAATCTTTTGACCGGATATTATCAAACAGTTCTGTGTATTCATCGCCATCAAATAAAAGATCATAATATTCTGAACTCCCAATGCGGTGATGATAATTGCACTTGGGGCACACATATTTATTATCATTGAGTTCCTGTGAAGTGCAGGTGTATTTACATTCAGGGCATTTCGTCCACAAACCTTCTTTGATTTCCTTCTTTTCAGAAGTTGTAGTAAGAATTCCTTTTTGCACCCGTTTAAACCAGGATGATCGCTGGGCATCTTCAATTGGAAGTTCATCACCTGTGAGGTTTTTCTCAATATCCTCTTCTTTTTTTGCCATCTTTATCTGTTTTGAAGCCAATTAAAAGTAGAAACAATTATGCATTCCTGTTTAAGCAGTTGAGGTCATCAAACGCAACTTCTAAACGT
>JAYUTS010000140.1:0-20188 GCA_043754995.1 Chitinophagaceae bacterium | reverse complement strand
AATTATCCCAGCTTGCTCCATTAAAATGGGCAACAACAAGGGTTGACAATTCTGTAACATAGCTTGCAGTATTGCATGGGCTTTGGGTTGACCATGTTAGAGTAACATTAGCATTACCAGCAGCTTCAGTTCTGGCTAATGTCCAATATTCACAGGCGCTCACTCTAACCAATGGCGGTGGGCCAGGGGCTGTAACAGGACCAAGATTCGTTGCATTTTCTCTTCTAAATTCAGCAGTAAATGTTAGATTAGCTGAAAGCCCTGATATACCTATTGATCTATAGTGGTATTCTGTACCAACTTTTTTCCCAACCGGAAAAGTGAAATTATTATTACCGATTTTCTTAACAGGTCCGTTTACAAATGATTGCATGCCTGCACCTGTTGCAGCAGCATCCAGAATAACCACCAAGGGATAATTTGCACTTGATGTAATAATTCCTTTTGTAAAAGTGATCAGCTTGCTGATGCCTACGGGGCAATTCAATGTGATGATTTCTGTTCCAATTGCTTTATCAAGTATGGCATAACTGAAATATTGCGAAGGGTTGCCGGGTATTATTACAACATTGGGTGTGTTGATACTTGCATTAGCGGAGCCTTTGAAAAAGATAGCCCGGTCATTATCGGTATAGAAACTTCCGTCATATCTTGAAAAACTTCCGTAAAGCCAGAGATCGCCACCAATGGACGTTGAAAGCCACAATACACTGGAGGTTGCGCCACCTGAACCGATTAGTAGGTTGCCTGCTATTGACAAAGGCTTATTCATATTATTGTTCATGTACACTTCGCCCTTGCCATTAGCATTTCCGATTGTAAGATCGCCTCCCATTCCAAGTTGAGCCGTGGCTATTGCGTTTGAATTTAAATCAAGAATGGTATTACCCTGAACGGTAACATGATGCGGATAGCCTTGCAATCCTGCAGCATTTCCCCATTCAACATTTCTTTGAAAAGTAAAACCAGTATTATAAATTAATGACGAACCATTGGAATAAAAAGGCGCATCAGCAACTGATGAACCAAAATTTAATTGCAGGCGATTCATTATGGTTGCTGATTGAGTATTGGGAGTACCATTAAAATCAAGAGCCCCGTTTGCAATAACTGAGTATAGATTTGGGTAACCAGGCAAAGTGCCGTTTGTTGATCCATTTCCAATAAATTCAATATTACCTGCTGTTGGATTATTTGGATTATGTCCACCGGTTCCATAAATAGTACCTCCTGCAGCAATCCTTAAAGTTTGACCTGTACCTGACGCAAAGTATCCACTGTTTAGATAAAGCGTTGTTGTTGTAAGATTATTATTTGTAAGTGTGATGGTATTTCCCGTATTTGAAATACCCAATGAATTAATGGTGTTGGCAACCGGTGTTGTTGTGAAATTTCCTGTTACCTGGTTGGTTGTTCCATTGTAGGTATAATTTGCACTGCTGCTGTAACTGCGGCCTGTTGTTTGAATATTACCGACTCCTGCAGAAGTAATCCCATCTGCCGAACCAATCCCTAAAGTGGCACCTGAACTATGTGTAAAAGTGGTTGATCCTGAAATAACAAAGGACTGACAATAAAAAGTGCCGTAATTAATAAATGTTGAAAGATTGATTGTTTTGCTATTAGTTAATGATACTTGTGCACCGGAAGCAATCTCTAAACCAGAGCCGCTTAAACTAATGATACCGGCGCCGCCTAATTGAGCATTGGTTCCTGTAATAATAAATGCTCCGCAAGGATTTGTTTGACTAATCAATCCTGAGCCAATGATACCATCACGAAAGGTTTTGGTGCCTCCTCCTGTGAAAATGATATTTGCATTGGCTTCAAACAATCCTTTTATGATCGTATTGGATCCCCCACCAACAGTAAGACTGATATTTTGAGAAATTCTGAACACCGGATAGTCGGTATCGCTATTGAAATAAGTTACCCCATTGGCATTAAATGAGCTTGTATTATTCCATTGAAAAATACTGCCTGTTTTAAAGCTTGCTCTTGCATTTGTACTTACTGCTATATTATCAGCAATTCCTCCGGTATTTGCATCAGCTCTTATGATGCCACCGTTTCGCACTACATAAGTTCCTGTGCCTGCAGGATTGGTTCCATAAAAAACATAAGTTCCATCAACAGTCATATCATCACCTGTTCCATTATTGATCGTGAACGTTGCGCTGTTGGGATGATTCAGGATTCCACCATTTTCAATGATCAGTTCATCAGCAGTAGCGTTGCCATTAATTGTGATCGTATGACCATTTCTGATTTGAATTGTTTTTGCTGAACTCGTAGGTATTAAAGTTGAAGTAATCCATGTACTATTGTCTGGAGAAGATTCCCAACTTGAGGATACATTCCAATTCCCCGATTGCTTTGAGCGAAAATAATCTGATGATGAACTGCCGCTTGATGTAAATCCCTGAACTGTAAAGTCATCTATCCTGTAATTCCCAATACCACCACTGGTCCGGGTAAGAGTTAATCTAAATCGCAAATTAGCTTGATTTTCTGCAGATGCCGGCAGAGATAACCATGTTCCTCCATTGATCAGTTGCCATGTTCCGTTATTGGGAACACTTGTAAAAGTTATAGGATTCCAGCTTACTCCATCACTACTCCAATCAAACAAAAAAGTACCACTGTAATTTGATGTTTCCCTGGCACCAAACATAACCTGTATAGAAGTATAACCAACAGTATTTACCTGTCCTGTTAATGTTACATAAGCAACCCCATCTGCTGAGCCTGTTGCTCCATCATTTAAATTTGAGCCGCCTGAATATGAAATGGGAAATGTATAACTATCAGAAACAGATGCAGTAGATATTTCTATGTTTGAAGCCCGTGCACCAGTTACAGCCCACCCTGCTGGAAAAGTAGTTCCTGTTCCAAAATCGGTTGAATATAAAATTACCTGCCCGTTGCAGACCATCCCCCCAATAAAAAAGATAAATATGCTGAATAGAGTCCTTATCATCAAGCCTTGATTTTATGTTTGGCTGTCTTACAGGTAAGGCTATGATGGCTTTCAGCGGATATGCAGAAGGGAATAAAGATAATGGTTCAGCCCAGAAACACATACTAATTTTACCTGTTTTTCGTATTTTGAAAAAAATCGGGTAACTCTACTATAAACAAATGGTTGTTGTTTTCAGAAAGAAGAGTGAGCGGGGGTTGTGAAGGCTTTCGCTTCATCAGCATTATTCCTTTATTTTTGCCCCTCTATGTGGGCTATCTGTAAAAAAGAATTCCGTCAGTTTTTCAGCAACCTTACCGGGTATATTACCATCATTCTGTTTCTTTTGTTGAATGGATTGCTGTTGTTTGTGTTCTCCAACTTCAACATCCTGGATTATGGATATGCCACACTGGAAAATTTTTTCAACCTCGCCCCTTTCATCTTATTGTTGCTCATACCGGCGGTAACCATGCGCCTCTTCCCCGATGAATGGCGAAGCGGTACCATGGAAACATTATTTACCCGGCCACTCACTGCCCCGCAAATTGTGTTGGGCAAATACGTTGCATCTTTATTAGTTGTAGTTATTGCACTGTTACCAACACTTACCTATTTGTTTACCCTAAAAGCAATGGCAGCCGATGGAACCGCTTTAGATATGGGTGGTATCATTGGTTCTTACATTGGCTTATTTTTTTTATGTGCTGCTTTTACAGCCATTGGTCTTAGCTGCAGCGTTTACACAACCAATCCCGTGGTTGCTTTTTTACTCAGCGCCTTCTTTTGTTTTGTATTATATAGCGGCTTTACTGCATTAAGTCAACTCTTTGGCGCAGGAATGGATTATACCATTGAAATGCTGGGTATGGATTTTCATTACCGCAGTTTATCAAAAGGAGTGATCGACAGCAGGGATGTAATCTATTTCCTGAGTATTATTTCGTTTACACTTTTCCTCACCGTTCAACACATCAGCCGTAAAAAGTAAACCCATCCATGAACAAACTATTTACTTCAACATACGGATGGATTGTTTTACTGGCACTGTTGATTGCTGTGAACATACTTGCAGGATGGATGAAGCTTCGATTAGATCTTACAACCGAACAGCGGTATTCACTTTCGCCTCAAACAAAAAAATTACTCAGGAATATCGATAGCACTATTACCATTGATATTTTCCTCAAAGGCGATTTCCGCTCATCTTTTCGCAAGCTGCAAAACAGCACAAGCGATCTGTTAAGTGAAATGAAAGAATACAGCGGCAAGAAGTTAGTCATTAATTATAAATCAGTTGATGAGTTATTTAGCGAAGATGACAAGGCAAATATGCTGAGCAACCTGTTGAATGATTTAAAATTCAACGGCATTAATGTTGACAGCGTCCGTAAAACAAGACCCAACTTTAATGAAGAAATTTTACAGCAAATTATTTCTGATTCATTAAAAACGCTGGGCATTATGCCCTATACATTAGAAGTGCAGGAAAAAGAAGAATCAAAAACACAGCGTGTCATTTACCCTTCAGCAATTGTTCATTACGGCAACAAAATTATTCCGGTTGATTTATTGAGTGGTAAAACAGAATACAGCCGTGACCCTTTAACAGGAAGATTAACAACCGATGAAGCCAAAAGCATCAGCAATGCAGAAGCATTACTTGAATTTAAATTTGCAGATGCCATCGAAAAAATTCAACGGAAGCAAAAACCGTTGATTGGCTATTTAACCGGCAATGGTGAGCCCACAGGACCCGAAATTTTTGACCTTGTTCAAACAATTGATGCTGATTATATTTTCCAAACAATTGACCCCAATAAAATACCCATCATTCCAAAAGAATTCGCAGCAATTTTAATTGTAAAGCCTGCTCTTCGTTTTACTGATTCAGCCAAAATGAAAATTGATCAGTACATTATGCAGGGTGGCAAAGTGGTTTGGTTTTTAGATGTATTAAATGCGGAGAAAGACAGTCTTGCTGTTGTTGCGCAAACATTAGCTTATGACCGTGGCCTGGAACTGGATGATCTTTTATTTAAATACGGTGTACGTATTAACCGGGATCTTTTACAGGATCAGCAATGCGATTTCAGTAAAATGGTTGTAGGTAACGCTGGCGGTCAGCCGCAACTGGCAGATGTTCCTTTCAACTACTACCCTTTATTGGTTGCTGCCAGCAATCACCCCATCAGCAAAAATCTTGAACCGGTTTTAAGCCAGTTTGCCAATACAATTGATACCGTAAAAGCAGATGGTATTACAAAAATTATATTACTTACCTCCAGCGAAAATGCAAAAGTGGTGAGCACACCGGCTATCATCAGTTTACAGGAATTAAAAACCATTGAAGACCCAAAACTTTATAACAAAAAGAATTTACCTGTTGGTATTTTTCTGGAAGGACGATTCAGCAGTTTATATGCCAACCGTGCATCGGCTGAAATGAAACAGTACTTTATAAATGGTTATGGTTCTTTTAAAATACAAACAGAAGAATCCACACAACAGATTATTGTGGGCGATGGCGATCTTGTATTGAACAGTTACACACAAAAAGAACCATTCCCGATGGGTTACAGCCGTGTGCAGGAACGCAGCTTTGCTAACCGGAGTTTTTTACAAAATGCATTACAGTACATAACCGGTAATGCAGGGATTGTAACTTTGCGAAATAAAGATGTTACCCTTCGTTTGCTCAATCCGCAAAAAGTAAATGACCAACGATTGATGTGGCAACTCATTAATATTGCAGTTCCTGTTCTGCTGGTGATCATCATTGGAATAGTTTACCTGCAACGGAGAAAACGTACATACAGTAAAACAACATAAGCAGCCTATTTATCAGTAATCAGAAATTATTATGAACTCTACTCAACTTACCTATCTGGTTTTTGGAATTGTATTAATACTTGCCCTTGTATTTGATCTTGGCTTACTCAGCAAAAAATCGGCACATTTAACATCAAAGCAGGCGTTGAAGCAAACCATTTTTTGGGTGGTGCTGGCATTAGGCTTTGGAGGTTATGTGTGGTATGAAGATGGAAAGCAGGCTGCACTTGAATATGTAAGTGCCTATTTAATGGAATGGAGCCTGAGTATTGATAACATCTTTGTGTTTGTGCTCATCTTCAGTTTCTTCAGAGTTAGAGAACTCTTTATTCCAAGAGTGCTGTTGATTGGTGTGCTGATGGCGATTGTGTTCCGTGTTATTTTTATTACGCTTGGTGTTGAACTGGTGAATCGTTTTCACTGGGTCTTATATATTTTTGGTGTCTTTCTTGTTTATACCGGCTTTAAAATGTTCACCAGTAACCAGGAGGAAGAATATGATCCAAGAGAAAGCGGGGTTTTCAAGTTCCTGAAAAAAATTCTTCCTATTACAATGGAGGATGGAAATGGAAGCTATCGCATCAAAGAACAAGGGAAAATAGTTTATACCTCCTTGTTTGTTGTGGTTGTAATGCTGGCAACAACTGATATTGTGTTTGCATTAGACTCTATCCCCGCAGTATTAGGAATTGTGGATCGTAACAGTGCATATGCCTCATTAGTAATTTACACCTCTAATATTTTTGCAGTTCTTGGTCTGCGTTCCTTATTCTTTTTATTGAGAGGCGCTGTAAGTAAGTTTGATTTTTTGCAACAGGGAATTGCCATTGTACTGGTATTTATTGGTTTGAAAATGCTTGGCGAAGAATTAATTGGTACGGTGATAAATAAAACATGGCAGGTACTTATTTCATTATTTATTATTGTTGTATGCATTGGCGGATCGATCCTTTACTCCATTCATCATAAGAAAAAGGGCCTGCCTCCCGATATGCCAGAATAGTTTGCATCTTTGTTCCTATGCCCATGTACAGTATTGATCGTATTGCCCGTGTTCTTCATGCAGCGTATTTGCAGCAGGCAAATACAACTGATGCTATTGAGCATTTGCAAATAGACAGCCGTAAGATCATTCATGCACAATCAACTTTGTTCTTTGCCTTGCAAACCGGCAGAAGAGATGGGCACGGTTTTATTAAAGAATGTTATAATAAAGGCGTAAGAAATTTCATTGTTCAAAAAAATATGGAGGCCACTGGCTTTGCCGATGCCAATTTTTTATTGGTTGATGATACGCTCAAAGCGCTTCAGCAAATTGCAGCTTATCATCGCAGTCAATTCAATACTCCGGTTATTGGTATAACAGGGAGCAATGGCAAAACCATTGTAAAAGAATGGCTCAACCAATTATTAAGCGATCAATTTAATATTGTACGCAGTCCGAAAAGTTATAACTCACAGGTAGGTGTTCCTTTAAGTGTGTGGCATATGAAAGAAGAACATACACTGGGTATTTTTGAAGCAGGCATTTCGCAGGCAGGAGAAATGGAACAACTGCTACAAATCATACAGCCAACAATTGGCATATTAACAAATATTGGAGAAGCACATGATGATGGCTTTACAGATCAACAACAAAAATTAAATGAAAAAATAAAGCTGTTTGCAAATGCTGAAGTGCTGATCTGTTCGCCTGAAAAATTAAACACACTTCAATTACCGGGCAGTAATTTATTTACATGGGGAAAGAACAATAACAATGATCTCATCATACAAACTGTAAAAAAGCAGTACACAAAAACAGAAATACATTTCAGTTGTCAGAACAAAGAAGAAACTATTTCAATTCCCTTTATTGATGATGCGTCTATTGAAAATGCCATTACCTGTTTAGCTGTTTGTTTGTATTTACATATTTCAACAGATCAGTTAAAGGATAAATTTCTATTGCTTCGTCCTGTAAGTTTACGGCTTGAATTAAAGAGTGGCATTCATCATACAACCATTCTGAACGACAGCTACAGTGCCGATCTCAGCTCCTTTGCCATAGCACTCAATATGCTGCAGCAACAACGGCAGCATAAAAATAAAACACTGATCCTGTCTGATTTTCCTTTAACTGCAGATCAGGAAGCTGATGTGTATGCATCCATTGCTAAATTAATTCAAAGCCATGCTGTAAACCGTTTGATTACTGTTGGGGAAAAGTCGAAACACTATTTAACTGAATACATTCCATCCTCTATTCAAATCCAAAGTTTTGCATCAACACATGAACTGGCCGAACAAATTGCATTGCTTAACTTTCATAACGAAACGATCTTAATTAAAGGAGCCCGTTTATTTGAATTAGATAAAATTGCCCAACTGCTGGAATTAAAAACCCATCAAACAGTTCTTGAAATCAACTTAACTGCCATTGCAAGAAACATCAAAGAATATCAAAAGCTGCTGAAACCATCAACAAAAATAATGGCGATGGTAAAAGCTTTTTCTTACGGAAGCGGCAGTTATGAAATAGCTAATCTTTTACAGTTTTTAAAAGCCGATTATTTAGCCGTTGCATTTACAGATGAAGGTGTAGAATTGAGAAAAGCAGGCATTACATTGCCCATCATGGTCATGAACCCCGAGCCTGTTACATTTGATGCATTAACAGAACACAATCTTGAACCGGAGTTATTTTCATTTTCAATATTGAACAGCTTTGAAGAATACCTGGAGAAAGAAGCAATCACTGATTATCCTGTTCATATAAAAATTGACACAGGTATGCACCGGCTTGGTTTTATGAAAGAAGAATTGCAACAGTTATGTGAACATCTGAAAAAGAAAAACTATTTCACGGTACAATCTGTTTTCAGTCATCTTGCAGCAAGTGAAGATGAAACAGAAGATGCATTTACATTGCAGCAGGCAACGCTATTTGAAGAAGCTTGCAACTATATTCAAACACAGATACAATATCCATTTCTTCGTCATCTTGATAATTCTAACGGCACATTGCGTCATCCGCAGTTACAATACGATATGGTAAGGCTGGGTATTGGCATGTATGGTATCAGTTCATTTGCCAATCAACTCAAACTAGAGGAGGCGCTGAGTTTAAAAACAACCATTGCCCAATTGAAACATGTACAACCCGGAGATACGGTTGGCTATAACCGCAAAGGCATCATCAGCCAGCCATCTGTTATAGCAACGGTGCGTATTGGGTATGCTGATGGCTATCCCCGTAATCTCAGCAATGGCAAGGGTTTCATGCTGGTCAATGGCCGGCAGGCTCTGGTTATTGGTACCGTTTGTATGGATATGACGATGCTGGATGTAACAACAATTGAAGGCGTTCAGGAAGGCGATGAAGTTGTTGTTTTTGGCAAACAACCTTCCATCAATCAACTGGCAATATGGAGCAATACGATTTCCTATGAGATCATGACCGGCATCAGCCAAAGGGTGAAAAGAGTTTACTTTGAGGAATAAGCCATTAGCCACAAGCTGCAAGAAAATACAATCCAAATAATAATTATCATGAAAAATTTTAAAGAATTAAAAATCTGGCAGAAAGGAATGGATATAGCTATTGCTTGTTTCCAGGCAACTGATTCTTTTCCCTCATCTGAAAAATACAGCATTACGTCCCAAATTAACAGAGCAGGGGTATCTATCCCTTCAAATATTGCAGAAGGCAGCAGCAGGTCAAGCGAAAAGGATTATAGTCGATTTATAGAAATATCTTTAGGATCATCTTTTGAGTTAGAAACACAATTATTGATTGCTCAAAGATTAAAATTTGGTGATGAAGAAAAACTAACCTTTCTTATTGCTGCAGTTTCTGAAGAGCAAAAAATGCTTTCCGGATTTTTAAGAACACTGAATAAGTAGCCTGGTTTTTTTATCCTCTTTGCTATCGAATGACAGACAGCATTCCCCTTGCAGCTTATGGCTGATAGCTTGTAGCTTTCCTCTATCTTTGCTCCACTAAAAAAATAAGACTGTGAAGATTCGTCATGTACTATTTATTATTCTTCTTATTTTATTTGCAGATCAGGCTTTGAAGATCTGGATCAAAACCAATATGCTGTATCAGGATGAGAAATTTATTGCCGGCCGCTGGTTCCGTTTATATTTTATTGAAAATGCAGGGATGGCTTATGGGTGGAAATTAGGCAATAGTGAGTGGGCAAAAATGGCCTTAACGCTTTTTCGCTTAGCTGCAGTGATCTTTGGCAGTTGGTATCTTGTAAAAATTGTAAGAGAAAAATACCACCGGGGATTTATTGTTTGTGCTTCCTTGATTTTTGCGGGTGCTTTAGGAAACCTGATTGATAGTTTATTTTATGGAATGATCTTCGATAAAGGAATGATCTATAATGCAGCAACTGATTCTTATTTTGGTTACGACGGTTTGGCTAAAGCTACAGGGAAAGGTTATTCTTCATTTCTTCATGGCCATGTAGTGGATATGTTGTATTTCCCCATTATTGAAAATAAAATAATGCCCAACTGGGTTCCCTTTATTGGCGGAAAGCCCTTTACTTTTTTCCAGGCTATTTTTAATATCGCCGATGCTTCTATATCTGCAGGCGTTATCACCATCCTTGTTTTTCAAAAACGTTTTTTCAAAAAGCATAAAGAAGAGGAAAACACTCATACGATTGAAACAGACTCCAAGATTACTGATGATGCACAGGTGATGTAAACAACATCAACAAACCCTGCCATCAAAGAGCAGGTTTTACTTTAATAAATTATTATAATTTTTGAATGACTTTGTTGATTACACCGCTTGCTGATACAATACGCAGTAAATAACTTCCTTTTTGCAAATGCTGCGGCACATCAAATGAAACACCATTTGCACCTTTACTTATAGTTACTTTTCTATTCATCACAGGACGACCCGATGCGTCTAATAATTGCACATCAACTGTTTCATTTTGATAAGTTGACAACTGAAATGATAATTTAGAATTAAAGGGATTAACCAGGTTATTCAGTTGAAAACCTTTTGGCTCATTCAATGAAACTGAAAGTATGGTACTGTATTTATTTGTATTATCAGCCCCAACCAATCTCAATCTGTAATATACTTTCCCCGTTACAGGAACAGGATCTGTAAATGTATAATATACTTCTGCCCCATCGGCTCCCCTTGCTGCTGTTATACCAATTCTTGTAAAGTTTTGCCCATCAGTACTTCTTTCAATTTCATATAAACGCAAATTCTGTTCGTGTTTTGAAGACCATGTCAACTCGCTGTACTCATTTCGTAAATGAACATTAAATTTGAGTACTTCGGCAGGGAGTGGCACACAACTGCTTTGAACTGTTATGGTAATAACATCGGTTGTATTGGCTAATGAACATGAACTTGAAGAAAGATTTGATAAGGAGCTGGCTGTTTTTACCCGGTATTGATATCCATTCATACCGGCAGTAGCAAGAATGGAAGGATATGAAACCGTATCAACATAATTCACGCTATTATAAGTATAAGTAAAACTTTGGATCCCCGGAAGTTCAGGTGCGGGGCTCCAGTTAATACCACCATCAGTACTTCTTTCCCATTGATAATAGATATAGCTATTATAAAACGAAGTAACCACAATTGACATATCTATCTGGCCGTTTTGACAATAAGTAGGGGTGCTGCTGGGATTCATTTGAAAAGATGGCAAACAGGTTTTTAAACTAATATCATCGAGTGCCCAATCATTACCGCCTCCACCGGGTGCATTATTTCTGAACGTCATGGTAAAACTTGTTTGACTGGATCCTGTTTTAAAAATAAATCCACGTTGTACCCAATTATTCAATGTATCACTTCCCGTTTGTGTACCGCCTAAACCCTGGTAAAGAATATCTCCGGTTGTATAATAATCAGTGCCGTCAATTTCAATGGCAATATTGGGTCTTACACCTGCAGAGTCACCCGCTGCCGTTGGAATATAAGATGCTGTAGTTGAACTGCGGCCTGCAGAATCGCAACCGCATTTGTAACAAATATTCTTGAACCATCCGGAAATTTCATAGTAAGTGTCAGGACAAACACCTGTTACATTAAACTGAAATGCAGTATCGGTTTTATAAGCTGAGTTAATGACCAGCATGTATCCGCAGGGATTGCTGCTGCTGATTGGCTGACTGAGATTACATGGCAAATTACCTCTTGTTGTACTTGTTGCACCTGTATGATCTCCAGTAATATCCCATAAATTAAATACCCTTGCAGCATTCGGCTTGGCAACTATTTGACTGGTAGTTCCCGCAGCACTTGTATTATTAGCAACACCATAATAATAATCATTTGGAGAACCACTGCTGAACGGCAGGTAAGCATAGTTTGTATTAGCAGATGTTCCCCTGTTTTGCGGGTGTGCCGGACTACCCGTAGGAGCACCAAATGTTCCATTGGTTTCATCACCAATAATATTTGTTGCTGATATAGCATTGGGGCATACACTATTACTTTCATACACCATCAAACTATCCTTTGGAAAATTAATAGTATAAAAAACACCCGAAGCAGTATCCCTGTATCTGAAAGCACCTCCTCCAAAATTGATCTTGGTTCCATATGCTGCATTAACAGTAACACGATAAGTAGCCATAATAATACAGGTGTTCCCGAAATTGGAAGGTCTTGAAGTACTTCTTAATTTTCCACGAGCTGCATAAGTTGCATTTAATCCCATATTGATTTGGATGATTGTGTCTGTGCCGGCCCCGGCAGTTGTGTACCATCCGGCATCAGTAGCATCAAAAGCATCGGTATAATAAGTAGTTGGTGATGGTTGATACAATTTACCTTCATTTGTTCTTAAAGCAATTGTTCCTGCATTATATCCAAATCCTTTGCCGGGAGATAACGTATCATAAAATGCTATGCTGTCGATAGCTTTAATTGCTCCTGCACCACCGGGACGTGCAACAACAAGCGTTGCTCTTATTTCCAATACATCACCCGGGTTAATGGTACCACCAACTGTTCCGTCGGTAATATTGACATAACTTTTACCATAATCAACTGCAGCACCAACAGGATCTATAACACAAATATTAAACGTGTAAGTACCCGTTGTTACAATTGCAGACAAGGTATTAGTTGTAATTCTTACATAATAAGTTGCACCAACAGTTAAGCCCGAGCCACCAACAGCAGTTGATGTTGTTAATGGAGAAGTGGTACAGGCAAGTGATGTTAGTAACCCGCAGGTACCTGAAAAAAGTTGAATTCTTGGACCTGCTGTTATAAGATTTGCACCAACTGAACTTAACGTAATAATTGGGTATTGAGTTTGTGCCACAAAGCTATACCATACTTCAGGGGATAATGCATTACCACAAGCAGGCAAGCCTGCTGTTGCTGTTGCGCTGATTAAAGTACCTGAAATGTTTGAACAGGATGTTCCGCTTGTTAATGAAATAGCGCCGGAACAAAGATCATTTGAAGGCGGTACAACAGCAGCGGTAACACAAATATTAAAGTTAGCAACACTTCCGGTTCCGGATGGATTGGTATTAAAGTTGGCCACTCTTATATAATAGGTATTCCCAATTGTTAAACCCGCCTGTGTAATTGTTGATGCCAATGCACAACTTAGTGAAGTAAGACCGGCACATGTACCATTATAAATTTGCAATCTTGGTGCAGTAAAACTTGATCCAAGGCTGCTTAAAGTAATGGTGTGACTTACAGATGTTGCCACAAAACTATACCACACATCATAATAAGTTCCGGCTGCAAAACAACCCAACCCAACTCCGGAGGCAGTTGCCAAATCTAACTTACCCGCAGTGTTCGTACAAGTTGCACCAGGTGTTAAACTGATTGCCCCGGCACATTCATCATTGGATGGAGGTTGCTGCACGCAAATATCAAAATCCCAATCTGCGGAAGGGGTAGCTGTTGGATTCAGCAAAATATATACACGTACATAATAAAAGGTGCCAATAGTTAACCCTGAAACTGTAAGACGTCCACTTGTTACAGATACGGCTTGGCATCCCAGAGATGTAAATCCGGCACAGGCAGTACCGCTTAACACTTCTATATAGGTAGAGGAAGAAATTAACCTGCCTCCAAGGTTATTTACTGTTACGGTTTGTGATGCTGCATTTGCCTGGAAAGTAAACCAAACATCATATGTGCTTGTTGACGTGGCTCCGCCGCATCCACCGGCGTTTGAAGAACTGGTTGCATAATATAAATTAGAAGCAACACTGTTGCAGGTTGTTGAAGACGTTAAAGTGGTGGCTCCGCTGCAGGCATCATTTGCTGGTAAAGCAGGTGGGTGTGTTACACAAATATCAAACTTTCCCTGACTGCTGACACTGCTGCCAACATTAGAAATTCGGATATAATATGTATTGCTGATGGTTAATCCGGTTGCAGTAACAGAAGTTGTTCCACATGCTAAAGAAGTTAATGATCCGCAGGTGCCACTGAATATCTGTAGTTCAGGGTTTGTAAAATTATTTTGCCTGTTGCTGATCGTTACTGTTTGTGTAGTACTCGCTGCTGTAAAACTATACCAGATATCATAATGCGTTCCCCCTGATGCACAACCAACAGGAATACCGGAACTGGCTGTTGCACCATTAAGATTTGCTGATGTAATTGAACACGAAATACCTGATGTAAGATTTGTTGCACCCGAACAATTATCACGGGATGGTTGTGCAAACGAAATGATAGGTAGTAAGAAAAAAAATAACACCCATATTATAATATGCTTTTTATCAGGGTGGTTAAGTTTTGGTTTCATAGAGACTCTTTACTTAGGATAATGGTAAACCTTTACAAAGATGCAGAATAGTAAGTATGTAAACAATCGTATTACTCTCAAATCTTTCAGTAAAAATCCTGTTAAAAAACCTGCAACTTTTACAACTAACCAATAACCGCATGCTGCAACAACAGAAACGGCTTGCTTTTCTTGTTTCATGAATACTTCTGTTTTAAACAAAAATTCTTTTTTTGCCCATTGCCCGTTATAATCAGGATTACCAGTTGTATAGTAATTAAAACAATCAACCTGGAAAGTAAGATTCGCCAACATGCCTGTTGAATCATTCGTGTTTGGTATCATTGGTGCTATATAATTTTTGAACCCTGCACAAATACTAAGCTTTTTGAAGAAGCTGTTTGATGTCATGGGGGAGCATTGTTTACTTCAAAAAAAACAAGATGCGCTTTTCAATATTTAACAGGTATGTTTATTTACTGTTCTAAGAAGCTGTCTAAAAATAGAATTTTGATTCTCCATGCAAGCCGTTGGTGAGGACCTGTCTGCCGACAGGCAGGCACCAACCACTGTTAGCCTTATAAGAAATTCGCAGAATCATTTTTAGACAGCTTCTAAGATTATTATTCAACTGCATTGTCAGTATTTTCCGAAATAATTAAGGGATTATTCCTATTGGTAAGAGTTATTACTTCCTCTACTTTTACAAAATCCAATAATTCCTAAGTAAAATCATGAAACAACTACTGCTTCTTATTGTACTCGTTTGTTCAGTAATCATTGCAATTGCACAACCAGCCAATAATCTTTGTACTACACCTGCCAACTTAACACCGCAAATAACCTGTGGTGCTACTACTGGCCAAACTGTACAAAATGCAACAAATGTTGGTAGCCCTTCAAATGCGGCAGGCACTACAAGAGATGTTTGGTACACATTTACCACCGGACCCAATATTAGAAATGTACAAATTGCAGTTACAGGTTTGGGAGCAAACCTAAATACTAACAACACTTTTATAGAAGCGTTTACAGCAAGTAGTTGTGCAGCCGGTGTATTTACCGGTACCTCCATTGCAACAACAGCATCAGGCGGCCCTTTGACTCTTTCTTTAACCAGTCTTGCTCCATCAACTCAATATTACTTTAGAGTTTTTACAACCGGAACTGCAACAGGTGGAACTGCTGCAAACTGGGGTTACAGTATTTGTGTTTCTTATACAGCAGTACCCGCCAATGATAATTGTGGTGGTGCTGTTAACCTAACAATAGGAACTGTAAACTCAGCAGGTACAGTACAAAACGCAACTGCCAGTGCAGAAACAGTTGGATGCTCAACTGGTACACCTGATGATGATGTATGGTATCGCTTTACAACAAGTGCCACACAAACCTATGCCAGCATTAGTTTAACTCCCGGCACACTTTTAAAAGCAAATGGTGCCATGCTGCAATTATATTCCGGCACTTGTGGCAGTTTAACAAGTGTTGCCTGCGGACAGGAAGAAATAACAATGACAAGTGGTTTATTACCATCAACACAATACTATGTAAGGGTTTATTCATCGGGAGCTTATTCAACTACAGCCGCTGTTGGTACGGGTAACAACTTTAGTATTTTGGTCTCATCACCTTCCAGAACAAATATCACCGCTGGTAAAATGAATGAAGTGTACCGGCAAACAATCATATCGCCTGCAAATGCTCTTGCAGATCCATGGGAAATAACTTATGGCCCCGATAACTATTTATGGATTACAGAGGCTAAAGGATATAAATTAAACAGAATGAATCCTGTTACAGGAGCTAAACAGGTTGTGCTTGATGTATCTCAAAACAGTACTTTTTTACCTGTACCAGACCAAACATTTAATGCACAATTTAATATTGCAACAAATAATCCACAGGGTGGTTTTGCAGGTATGGCACTGCACCCCAATTTTACAGGGGCATCAGGCGGGCAA
This sequence comes from Chitinophagaceae bacterium, assembly GCA_043754995.1. Classification (GTDB taxonomy): domain Bacteria; phylum Bacteroidota; class Bacteroidia; order Chitinophagales; family Chitinophagaceae; genus Lacibacter. The sequence goes on along the minus strand of JAYUTS010000140.1, from coordinate 3,683 downwards.
AATTACGTTTACATTGCTTATGTTCATACCTGGAACAGCGGTATAGTTTATACAAACAGGATTGTTCGTTTCCTTTATAACCCAAGTACCAACCGCTTAGAATCACCCGTGTCTTTATGCGATACCATTCCCGGCAGTGGAGATCATAATTCTCAAAGAATCATTATTGCTCCTATGACACAGGGTGGCTCTGATTACTATTTATTTTATGCTGCAGGTGATATGGGTGCAGGGCAACAGTTTCCAACTTCTGCTAATGTAATACGCCCAATGAAGGCACAGGCAATTAATGCATACGAAGGAAAAATTTTACGTTTTGCATTATCTGATACTTGCTCAGGTACAGGAAATGAAAAATGGATACCAGCTTCCAATCCTTATAATAATGTAGCGCCTATTATTGGCAAAAGTGCTGTATGGGCAACCGGTATGCGAAACAATCAGGGTTTTGCATATAACCCGGCTTTAAACATTTTATATGGTGCAGCACACGGCCCGTTTAGTGATGATGAAATAAATATTATTGAAGGCTTTAAAAATTATGGGCATCCTTTAATAGTAGGCTATGCAGCCGATGGTAATTATAATGGCACCTCAACACCAGGATTAAGCACCAGCACGTCTGCCGGTGTATCTTTTGGCTGGACTGGCGCTCCATATACGAATGACGGCGACGCCGCAACTGTTTCAACCTGTCCTCCAGTTGGTAATGAAACAACACAAATGAATGCAATTAATGCAAATGCAGCTTTGTATGGTGCATATAAAGATCCAATATATTCGGCCTATCCGGGAACAGGAGCAGGAACTGTTTCCACTATTTGGAGTGCTGCAACACCTCCGGGTAATGCTGGCTGGCATTCAGAAGCCTGGTCTGGATTAGGGCTTTATACAAACACCTATATTCCGGGTTGGAAAAACACTTTACTAGCTGCAGGTTTAAAATGGGGTAGAATGATTCGATTAAAGCTAAATGACGCCGGAACAGCAGTTATTAAAACCATTCCTTCGCTTGCATCACCTCAATCGGATACAGTAACTTATTTCCAAAGCGGTAATCGATACAGAGACATGGCATTTTCACCAGACGGAAAAGATATTTTTCTTGCCATGGATCGCAGTGCTGCAGCATCGGCCGCAACAGTTGGCAATCCACCTGCCACAGTTGGCAATTGCCTGGGTTGTGTTGTACGTTATGAATTTTTGGGATATACCCCAACGGGTACATCTCCATTTCAAAGTACTATACCCGACTTCATCCCAGTTGACTCCAGTTCAAGTGCAGGATGTGTTACGGCTACATCAGTAACTATTAATACCGCAAACAGCAATAATGATTTGTGGGTTCCTATAACCGGGCCTAATGGAAATATCATTGCAGAAATAGATGCCAATGGTAACAATCTAGGGAATATTACAACTTCATTTTTTACAAGAACAGGCAACCCCGTAAGAACTGCATTTGCCAACAAATATTTAAACCGAAATGTTACAATTGGTGTTGGCACACAGCCAGGCACATCAGTTTCAGTTCGTTTGTATTTAACTGCAAAAGAACTGGCCGATATGATTGCCACTCCCGGCAGCGCTGTTACAAGTATTACAGATTTGGCTGTTTATAAAAACAATGATCCCTGTGGTACAACAATGGCCTCTACTCCTACAGGACAAACAATTACAGGCAGGTATGTACAATCAACCTTTGGTTATGCCATCCAGTTTAGTGTAAACTCTTTTTCAAGTTTCTATTTCTTATCTTCCTCTTCTTCGCTTCCTTTCGATCTGTTCAGCTTTACAGGTAAAGCTGTGAATGATGCTGCCAAATTAGAGTGGGTTGTTAATAATCAGGTTGATGTTGTTTCATATACCGTAGAGCGGAGCCTTGATAATATCAATTTTGAGGAAATAGGAACCATTGCTGCGAAGAATGTACAAACAGCAAATATTACTTACAACTTTACTGATTTTAATGCAGGCAAATTAGCAACTACAATTTACTACCGTGTGCATTCAAATGAAAACAACGGTGTAAGAAAATACACAAACATTATTAATGTAAGCTTTGATGTATTACAAAATGTACTCGTAAATGTGTTCCCGAATCCTGTAACAGAGAAAACAACAATCATGATCAACGCCATTGCTGATGAAACAGCACAATTGAAAGTGATTGACAATACAGGCCGTATCATCCAGGTACTTGCAGTGAACCTTGTAAAAGGCAAAAACAATATTCAGTTTGATATGAGCAGATATAAAACAGGTCTTTACTACATTGACATTACTGGCAAAGCCATTAACAAAAAAGTAAAACTCATCAAACAATAACACGTTGTTAATTCAAAACCCTTGTCAACTAAACGGCAGGGGTTTTGATTCCATTACCCTTGTAAAACCTCATGTATGCAAAACACATTAATCCCTGCTTCTTTTCTCTCTGTTGGTTTATCAACAGAAGATAACCTACTCAAAACTGATAAGTCCCTCGCTGTAATTCGTGAAGAAGTTGCAGGCAATACATCTAAACTATATTGTTTGTTTTTTGGTAAACAGGTATTACAGTTAAAAGAAATTACAACAGAACAAGCAGTTGCTGAGCCTGCGTATTACAGCAGTTACGAATAACCAACATAAATGCCCGTTTTGTAACTTAGTACGATTCAAAAATTAATTGCTGGTTAGTGGTAATAAGCCCCGGCACATAAAAATCAAGCGTTGTATTAAAGAGGCCTGCGGGTACAGTCCATGTTGCCAATAATTTTCTCGGGTTATTGAGTTGTGTGTAAATACCAATAACAGCACTATTATTAAGTTTTACAGCTCCGTTCCATGTGCCGTTTGTTTTTGTTACATCAACAGCGTTGGAAGCAAAGTAAAGTTTCACTGTTTTGTTGGTGCCTGTATTGTTCTGCAGTTGAAAATGTACATTATATTTATTGCCGTAGTTACCGTAACTCCTCGATGAAGATCCCAGGAGCTTCATAATTGCTGCTGTTGTTTGTTCTTCTACCTGTTTAAACTTGGCAGTAGTGTTTAGGCAAAAACCAATATGCGCAGGGGTAGTTGGTAGTTCAAGTACATTGCTGGCACTGATAGTTGTGCCATCATAAATACCTGCTTCACATCCAAATGTATTTGCACTTTCAGTAAGGTAAGTACCAGCAGCATAAGTTCCCTGTGTTGCGTTAATAGCATCAGTTAATTTGCCCGTGCTGGTAACCACTGTGTAATAATAAGCCGGGCCTGTTGTATTAATTTCAAACCTTGCATCGGCCATATTACTTGCATTCATTTTTAATTTAAATACCTCTACAACTTTATTTGGCAAAATACTAACAGGCGTGACAATTGTTTTACGCATTGTATTGTTTAGCCAGTCTTTTGCTACAAAATAACTTTGCCCGGTTGCTTGCCCTGTTAATGGCTTTTCAGCATTACTGTAATAAGAACCTTTTCCGGTGTAAGTAATAGATGCTGTACCCGGATTAGAAATCATAAAATGAATATACCTACTGACGCTTGCTTTATTAATATGAAACAAGTACATAGTATTTAAACCTGTGAGAGGGGTTGTGCTTCCGCCTCTTGTGGCATCTGTTCGGCTGTTTTGCATAAGCCAGCCATTACCGGTAAAAATTTCGGGGTTATTGCTCACAAAAGATTTTGCACCTGAAAATACAGGG
>JAYUTS010000139.1:0-7836 GCA_043754995.1 Chitinophagaceae bacterium | reverse complement strand
ATGCCGGAACCTGCAAATAGGGATTGTCTAAAAAAAGACCATACAGCACCAGGAATATAAACGCAAGTACAATGGCAATGACGGCAGCAAAGTGATGCCGCTTAAAGATCATATCTAAAAATACCTGGCTGTAATGTGTAACTTTTCGTGTTTTTCTGAAACTGAAGAAACCGGTTAAAAAATGGTTCACTTTGATCACCGGATCGTGGTGCAGATCTACCGGAACCGGTTTGTATTTTTCCATAAACACCTGCGGATTGCGGAGAGTTTGATGCATGGTACGCAGAAACGCTTTTTCTGTGCCGTAGAAATAGAGAAAGCCAAAGAAAATAAAAACAATGATGCCTGCAAGAAAACCAAAGGCAATCCATAAGGTTTCGCCATTACTCATCAATTCGTTGAGTTTATTAAAACGAATGAGTTGAATAAAGTAGTTGATGGTAAACAGCAGGGGGATGCTTCCATTATTGATACAGTATTTTAAAAAAGGTCTTGATGAAGTGGCAAGAAATTTAAAATATCCACTGAACAATATAAACGTAGTAATATTCCAGCTCATCATAAACCCGCCAAAAGCAGCGCCAACAATAAATGAGCTGAAGAAATTGACACTGCCCATATACTCTGGCGATAGAAATAAAGAATCAGCACCATAATGATTCATAAAACTTCCACTAACGGCACTGCCCAGCAAAAACCAAAACAATAACAACAACTGATATTTTCTGAAATGCAAAAAAATCAGTTGAACAGGAAAAGAATACCAAATGGCAAGTGCGTATTTTTTCATCCGGGCTTTTTGGTTTGGTTATTTAACAGTAAAGGCCTGTTCAAAAAATAGTATTGACTTATACCGGATAAGTTACGGAAAAGAAAAGAATTATTGTAAGAACGCTGCTTCAGCAAAGATGTTATATCAGCGGATTTCTTCTTACCAGGTATAATACCCAGGTGAAACTTAACAGTAAACACATGCCCGCCAATTGATGCAGTTGTGCCATCCATTCAAACAAACCCCAATGGTTGGGAATAATACCCGGAGATGTAAGTACAGATGCAACACCAAGAATGACCTGCAGAATAACCAATGCAAGTGGAATGAAACTTGTTACCCGAAACAGATCTGACTCTTTTATTTTAGCTGCCCTGTAATACCAGAACAGTATGAGTACAGTTAAGAGATATGCAAGACCACGATGTATAAAATGAATTGTGATCTTATTTTCAAGAAAGTTAATATACCAGGGCGATTCTTTAAATAAGATGGCTGGTATCCATTGATTGTTGATCATGGGCCAGGTAGGGGCTGCAGTAGCAGCTTTATGCCCTGCCATTAATGCACCAAATAATAATTGTACAATCAGCAGCACAAGCAAAACAAGTGTAAACTTGTTGAGCGAACGATGATGGATGATCTGTTCTTTTTTAATTTTCAGTTGCAGTGCAAACCAGAACGTGTAACAGAGCAACCCCATCGCCAGAATAAAATGCGATGCAAGCTTTGTTGGCTTTACATATACAGCATCGCCCACCAAACCACTTGCTACCATGATCCACCCAACAGCACCCTGTAATGCACCGAGTAAAAAAAGTATAAGTAATGGGTTGATCATTTCGCTTTTAAAAGACCGGCGAACCAGAAAATAGACGAAGCCAACGGCAAATACCATCCCCATCAATCTTGCCCACAACCGATGAAACCATTCCCAGAAAAAAATAAACTTGAAATCGCTGAGTGTAAAATCTGTATTGAGCAGTTTGTATTGCGGGGTAGATTTGTACCGGTCAAATTCCTGCATCCATGCTGTTGTATTGAGTGGCGGCAAGGTGCCTGTAACCACATCCCATTCTGTAATACTTAAACCCGAACCGGTTAAACGGGTGATGCCGCCCAGCAGAATCTGAACGATTAACATCAAAACACCAAACAGTAACCAATTGCTTACAGCTTTGTTTGAAGAAGAGGGTTGTAACATAACGCAGACAAAGGTAGGAGAGGAATACTTTCTTTTATGAACCCGCTTTAATATAACTCGAACCTTGTTCCTGCTTTTTCACCAATTCAAGTATAGCAACGGGTACAATCACTGCTTCGGGGATAACCCTGTCTGGATTAATATTTCTCACTTTTAAGGCATTATTACAAACAGCCATTACAACCCCTCTTTTATGAAGACCGATGATCTGATCTTTAAAGTAACCTGTGTCTTTCAGTAATCCATAAACAGAGTTGCCGTGAAATACAATTTCAATCTTTGTATCTGGCGCAGCAGCCAATACATTACCTACCTGTCTGAACAGGACACGTTGCTGGGCAGTATCGCCCGATGGCATGTCCCATACAATTTTGTGTTGTGCTTTTAAAAAAGACGAACTCACGAGCAGCATCGATACGAACAGAAATTTTAATCCTTGCATGTTATTGATTTATCAGATAAATGTATAATTATATCCCTCAAGTTGTGATAATAAAGTTGAAGGCGCATCTGTTGCTGTTGCCCTTCCTTCAATCTTAGGTGAAACAAGAGGATGAGCAGATAAATAGGCTCTTACAATATTGTGTAATGTATGTCCCGGTTTACGGGGGTTCTTCACATGTTCCATCCTGCATAATGTATCATCAGGATCACCATCTCTTTCACATGCAAGGATGGTATATGTTTTATTCTTGCTGATTGCTTCATCATTGATTTTAATTTCGTTTACCCTTTTATCAAGTTCATTGTACATGGTAAAGTTGATGGTCATTCCTTTGAAACGGATTACCCAGCCTCCAAAACGATGAGCCGGATCTTTCGCAAACACATTGTGCAGTTCATGTTCCAGCCAATCCCATATTTGTTTACCGGTAACGTCGGCCATCTTCACTTCACTGTCAACAGGCAGCATGCTCCACAAAAAATCATTGGTAATTTCAGCATACCCTTTTTGGGGATCGGGTATCAAAGGCGGACAAAAACGAAAACCATTGCTCAACACCACATCAACCTGTGCATCTTTAAACTTCCACATCAATGCATCAGTAATTAAATTATCCATTGTGTTTTCAATTACATAATACCGCATCAAAGGGGTGGTGGTTTTTCCAATGACTGTATTGAGATGTTTTTTATAGGGTGCACTTATCTTTTCAACCAATGCGGTCATTGAAGGATCGGGTTTGTATTTGATGGGATCAACATCCAGCAGTTGATAATTTTCATCTTTGATTTGTCCGTTTTCAATTACAATATCAAGTCTTGCAACAAATGAACCGAATGCACCGGGCTCAGTTACTTTTGCATACTTGCCTTCAATGGGTTTGCGAACACGTTCATGTGTATCGGCACCTAATATATAATCAACACCTTTTATTTCGGGTTTGTTTGAAAGATCAACCTGTTGTGCCAGTCCCATATGTGTTACCAGAAAAACCATGGCACACTGTTCATACTCTTTTAAAATTTTTATATAGCGTGTAACATTCAATTCTGGATTTGTGAAAGTAATACCCTTGCTGTAAGCAGGCGATTGACGTTTGGGCGTAAGCGGATCGTTATAACCGATGAATCCTATTTTTACACCGGCAAGCATTTTTGTCCAGTAAGGAGGAAAGATGAGTTCTTTGTTATAGTCATCAGTAGTATCATGAAACATATTGGCGCATATCTTTGCACTGTTGTAACCGCCGATGTCTTTCCGCATCATTTCTTTTCCATACACCACTTCCCAGTTCCCGGGTAAAATTAAATCGTAACCAATGTTGTTCACCAATGGTATAATCCCTTTCCCTTCCGTTAAAGCAGCAACGCCGCCGCCCTGGAAACAATCGCCGCCATCAATGATAATGGTGTTGGATGGATTTTGTGCTTTGAGCGTATGCAGCATTGTTTTCAGAACAGCAAAACCACCACGTTTTTTATAAACAGCTTTTCCGTTTTCAAAAAAGAATTCATCATGTGTGTGAAGCTGCGCATGAATATCAGAAGTGTGTAATAAAGTAAACAGTTTTGCTTTGCCATCCTGCACAGCCCGGCTCATTAATATTTCTTTTTCATGATAGGCATCGCCGCTAACTGCATTTGCTAATGAAGGAGGAATAACGGCGCCAACTGTTATAGCCGATGCTGTTTTAAAAAAATCCCTTCTTGAATTTTGTGCCGGTTGTTGAATGGTTGCAGAATTGCTGCAACTGCTGCAACTGCAGTGAAGAAGATGATCAATCGTTAAATCAGGCATGGCAATCGTTTAATAAATCAGGGTTTGGATGAAGATTTTTGCTGTTGTTCTTTATATGCTTTGATGGGCCCAAACGGACCATATTTATGTTGTTGTTCAGTAAATGGATCGGCATAAGGGCCAAAGGGATGATCATAAGGTTTCTTGGCAATATTGGGCCAGTCCTTACTGAGATCTTTTACAGGCCTTGGTTGTGAGTTTACAAATGCTGCCACATCCCATGCTTCTTCATCGCTTAATTGCGGAGCATGATAATCGGTTCCCTGTGGCATATTATTTTTTACATAACCTGCAAATCTTGATAACCTGTACAAACCGGCTCCTGTGTTGTAACTGTTTTCACCCCACAATGGCGGATAGGTATAACCGGTTCCTTCCGGGTTCAGTTGCCCCTGACCGTTAGCAGCATGACAGGTTTTACATTTCTGAATATAAATTTCATTACCTTTTAATGGATCGGCAGCACGGTTCATTAAAGGCAGATCAACAATACCCGAGCCTTTGGGTTTTGTTCCCTTCGGTAAATCTTCGCCCAGCCATTTAATATAAGCATAGATGGCCTGCATTTCTTTTGATGTTGTATCAAGCGCCTGTCCATTGAGGCTTCTTTCAATACAATCATTCACCCTTTTATAAATCGTTTCCATTCCGCCGGAACGATCCCTGAATTTTGGATACGTAGTATAAACAGCACTGTAATTATTGCCCCAGGGTTTGGTGCCGGCTTCTAAATGACAGTTCTGGCAATTCATTCCGTTGCTGATTTGCAGAACAGACCCATTGGGCCCGAGATATTTTGAAGTGTTTGCAATCAACTCATGACCATACCAGATGAGCTTGCCATCTTTTCTTGAATAGTAAGGAATCTGGTTGGTTCCCGATCCTACCCAGGTTGTTTCAGTATAGGTTGAATCAATGGCAACTGATTGCTGCTGCTGTTGTGAACAACTGAATTGTGTTGCAGCAGCTAGTACAACGATCAATATAAAAAGTAATATGGTTTTAGTTCTGTTCACGAATGGGTATCCTGTAAAAAATTAATGCGGTAATCTTTCTCTGAATTTTCCATAAAACCATGTGCCGGCAATGGCGCTTAATAAGGTAATAACAATGACGGTGGCACCGGTTCCTATTTGTGCAAATAAAGGCCCGGGGCAGGCGCCGGTGATGGCCCATCCTAACCCAAATAATAACCCACCATAGATCTGTCCTTTGCTGAAACTTTTAGTTGCAAATTCAATAGACTCACCATAAATGGTTTTGATCTTGAATTTTTTGATGAGGAAGACAGAAATCATTCCAACAACAACTGCCGAACCAATGACCCCATACATATGAAAGGATTGCAAACGAAACATCTCCTGGATACGGAACCAGGAAATAATTTCGGCCTTTACAAACACAATCCCAAACAACACACCAACAAAAGCATATTTAAGATTATACCACCAAGGATGTACCAAGGCGGATTCGTTTACACATACAGCATCTAAAGAACGCATTTCAAAATCAGTATTCTCATTCAGAAACCGGTGATGTTTTTGTTCAGCAATCATTTCTTCATTCAATTCTTTATGTTTCATGAGCAGGCAATTAGAGTGTTAAAATAAAAGGTAAAAGAAGGTTGGCCATAATAAAACCACCAGCCATAAATGAGATAGTGGCAACCAGGGATGGCCATTGAAGCGTAGATAAACCCATGATGGCATGCCCGCTTGTACAACCCCCTGCATATCTCGTTCCAAACCCCACCAGGAAACCTCCAACAACAATCATCAAAAATCCTTTAACAGATAAAAGTGATTGCCAGTTGAAAATTTCAACGGGTACCAATCCATGATAATCAGTAATTCCATATTGAGTTAACTCTGTTGCTAAATTGGGATTTACCTGAACAGGATCCGGATTGTTCAACAGCCACACGGCTATAAAACCACCCAATGTAATACCTGCAACAAAAAACAAATTCCACATTTCCTTTTTCCACTCGTATTTAAAAAAAGAAATGTTTGCAGGGAAACAGGCCGCACAAATATGCCGGAGAGATGAAGAGATACCAAAAGCCTTGTTCCCGATTAATAAAAGTGTTGGAACCGTTAAGCCGATCAGCGGTCCGGCTACATACCAGGGCCAGGGTTGTTTGATCAATTCAAAAATGTTCAGAAACATGATATTGTATTTTATAGTTGAATTTAATTCGTGCTGCTACCTGTTGTTTTGGAAGGTTTGAATATTTGATTTACAAAAACCCCCATTACAGCAAAATAAATGGTACTCTTTAAGGGGCTTGATGTAATAAGACAGGTGCCATCGCAACCAAAATATTTCCAGTAAAGATAACCTGATGCTGCACCAATCAACAACCCGGGTACATACCAAACCCAATCTTTTATTATTTTTTTCATTTATGCTAATTTCTGTTGTAAGGCATTCCATGCGCCAGCATTATAAGCTTCAATACCTGCTTTTGTTAAAATGCTTACGGCCATGCCGCTTCTTGCGCCGCTTCTGCAGCAGGTAATAACCGGTTTGCCTTTTTGTTTGAGACCGTTTACTTTTTTTGCAATTTCATCAACCGGTATATTGATTGCGCCTTTGATATGCCCACTATTGAATTCAGATACAGTTCTTACATCAACAATGATTGCACCGGCATCAACAAGCGATCTGTAATCAGCAGGTGCAGCAAATAAATTCTTGATTAAAGTAAACATGGTTCACCGATTTTTATTTTAAAGTTGTTGGACATACATAATCAGTGGTTGTAAAACGGCCACTGTCTTTCAGTGATTTGAAACCACCTCTTATATCAATGAGATGATCGTAACCACGTGCTTTCAAAGTAGAAGCAAAGATCATGGAACGATAGCCACCTGCACAATGCACATAATAGGTTTTGTCCTTGTTTAATTTCAACATGCTTTCATTGATAAAATCCAGAGGAGCATTTTCAGCATTTTCCAAATGCTCTGCATCATATTCACTGCTCTTTCGTACATCAACAATTTGAATATCGGCATTCTTTGAAATTTCATTTGCCAGCTTTTCGGCTGATATTCTTTGTATAAAGTCAACTTCTTTTCCGCTGTTTTTCCATGCATTGAAACCACCTTTCAAGTAACCTAAGGAATAATCATAACCAACTCTTGCTAACCTTGTTACTACTTCTTCTTCACGACCCTCATCGGTAACCAATAAAATTTCCTGTTTTACATCGGGGATCATGGCACCAACCCATGGAGCAAAGCTGCCATCAATACCAATGTTGATAGAGTTGGGAATAAAACCTTTTGAAAAAACTTCTGCATCTCTTGTATCGAGGATGAGTGCACCTGTTTCATTCGCTGCTGTTTCAAATGCATCGGGGCTTAATGCCTGTGTACCACGTTTAATAACATCCTCAATACTATCATAACCATGAATGTTAAGCATAACATTTAAAGGAAAGTATTGCGGAGGAGCAGTTAAGCCGTCTGTTACTTCTTTTACAAATTCTTCTTTGGTCATATTTAAACGTAATGCATAATTCACTGCTTTCTGATGACCTAATGTATCGGATGTTTCTTTACTCATGTTTTTACCACATGCACTACCTGCGCCATGTGCTGGGTAAACAAT
>JAYUTS010000138.1:0-3434 GCA_043754995.1 Chitinophagaceae bacterium | reverse complement strand
GCTTCCGATATTTCTTAACCCGTTTGGAAACAGTGAAACCCAAAGGTCTTGATCAATTGTCTATTGAAATGAATAATGAAGTATGGGCCGAAACAGATTGCCTGAATTGTGCCAATTGCTGCAAGACCATGACACCTACTTTTACAAAGAAGGATATTAATCGTATCTCCACTCATTTCAATCAAACACCCCAGGAGTTTACAGATAAATGGTTGTACAAAGAAAGAAGTACGGGCGACATGATGAATAAAAAGCAACCCTGCCAGTTCCTCAACTTAAAGGATAATAAGTGTTCTATTTATGAAATTCGTCCCGACGATTGTGCTGGCTTTCCACATCATACCAAAAAGCATTTTACGGATTGGGTGCATGTGTACAAACAAAATGTAGAGTATTGTCCTGCTACTTACAGGCTGGTGGAGAAAATGATGGAAAGAGTAGGAAAGATTTAAGATTTGTCGTTAGCTTTTAATTGTGCCCGTTGCAATTCAAACTCCATCACTTCAGCACCATCATGCATTCTTGTTCCTGTTTGTACAAATCCGCAATTCACTAATACTTTTTGAGAAGCGAGATTTTCTTTAATTGTAATAGCTAATACTTTTTCTTTTTTGATTTTTTTGAACACATAGCTGAGCGAAGCTTTTACCAGTTCTGTAGCATATCCTTTGCCATGAAAGGGTTTCAACAAGGCATAGCCCAAATGAAACTCATCTGTATCATCTAACAAAAGAAGTGAAAACGATCCAATAAATTGTTGCTCATCTTTTGTAAAGACTGCAAACCGTCCAAGACCGGGAGCCCTTTTGTACAATGCTAAATTATCATGCAGGAAAAGATTACTTTCAATTTTTGTTTTTGCCTTACGGATATAACGCATGACCTCTGGATCACCATTGAGCTGAAAAAAGATATCAGCATCAGCAGATGTATAAGGCTGAACATATAACCGTTCTGATTCGAATAGTATCATTCGTTTAATCTTCTAAGTAATAAAGATTTTTAGTACTCTTACTTCTCATTTCAGTTTATCCTTCTTTATGTATTTCACTGGTGAAATGAAATTCAATATCCGGATTGTTCTGTCGCTCGGTATTTAAAAACCATTCGCTTTGTGCTAAATAAACCAAATGCCCGTCTTTATCTGCCGCAATATTATTTGTTTTGAAACGGGTAAAGTCATCTAATTTCTTTTGATCTTTACTGGTTATCCAGCAGGCTTTATAATATGGCATGGCCCTGAATTCAGCACTGGCGCCATATTCCTGCAGCAAACGGTATTGAATCACTTCAAACTGCAGTTCACCCACACAGCCAATGATCTTTTTATTACCGCCAAACTGGGTGAACAATTGTGCAACACCTTCATCGGTTAATTGCAGCAATCCTTTTTCAAGTTGCTTGGTTTTCATAGGATCTTTATTGATCACTTCTTTAAACAACTCCGGCGAAAAAGAAGGAATGCCTGTGAAGTAAAAATTTTCACCTTCAGTTAATGTATCACCAATTTTAAAATTACCGGTATCAAACAAACCTACTACATCGCCGGGGTAAGCTTCTTCAATCACATCTTTTTGTCGGGCAAGAAAAGAATAGGGATTACTGAAACGTACATCCTTATCCATCCGTACATGATGAAAATATTTGTTTCGCTCAAAACGGCCACTGCATACTCTTAAAAAGGCAATCCGGTCTCTGTGTTTGGGGTCGAGGTTGGCGTGGATCTTGAAAATAAAACCACTGAATTTATCTTCATTCACATCTAAATGACGGGTAGATGTTTCCCTGCTTTGTGGTAAAGGTGCAATTCGAATGAATGTGTTGAGCATTTCCTTTACACCGAAATTGTTTACCGCACTGCCAAAGAATACAGGAGCTACTTTTCCTTTTAAGTAATCTTCCACTTTCAATTCGCCATATACACCATCAACAAGTTCTACATCTTCACGTAAAATCTTTGCATCGCTTTCTCCAATTTTTGAATCGAGAATGGAATCATTTAAATCTTTGATCTCCACTACATCCTCATCGCTTGCTTTGGTGTTTGCAGTAAATAGTACTAAACTTTTTTTATCCAGGTCATATACACCTTTAAAATCTTTACCACTGTTAATGGGCCATGTCATGGGATGCAGATGAATATTCAATTCCTTTTCCACTTCTTCCAGCAAATCAAATCGGTTCTTTCCATCCCGATCCATTTTGTTTACAAAAACAATTACAGGTGTATCCCTCATTCTGCACACTTCCATCAAACGTCTTGTTTGTTCTTCCACACCATTCACACTGTCAATAACGAGGATAACACTGTCAACAGCAGTTAACGTTCTGTATGTATCTTCTGCAAAATCTTTGTGACCGGGAGTATCCAACAGGTTAATAAGCGTTCCGTTGTATTCGAATGTCATAACCGAAGTAGCAACAGAGATACCACGCTGGCGTTCGATCTCCATAAAATCACTTGTTGCGTGTTTCTTGATCTTGTTACTTTTCACGGCTCCTGCCACTTGTATGGCACCACCAAACAACAGCAACTTCTCCGTTAATGTGGTTTTACCAGCATCGGGGTGGGAGATGATAGCGAATGTGCGCCGACGGTTTATTTCATTTGTAAATTTCATGAATAAGCTTTTAGCTATAAGCTGCGAGCTGCACGCAAGAACCATCCTTGTGGCTTGCAGCAAGAAGCTGACAGCTTTTTTCGAGGCCGCAAAGGTAAGCTGCAGCAGGCTTCCTCTCGTAATAATTTTCGTAGTTCTTCAGGATTTCATTTTACATTTGAGTATGCGTAAAACATTTGAAATTTTTTGGAACAGTTTGCAGTTTGCAATCCAGGAACTCCGGAAAAATAAATTGCGTACGTTTTTAAGTTTACTGGGCATTACGTTTGGCATTTTCTGCATCATCAGTGTAATGGCAACGGTAGGCAGCCTGGAAAGAAATGTGAAGAATGAATTCAAAGCATTTGGCAACAATACCATCTATGTTCAAAAATGGCCCTGGGGTGGTGGTGGGGAATACCCATGGTGGAAATATATGAGCCGCCCCAATCCCAAGTTTAAAGAGATGCCTGCCGTTAAAGAAAAAGTATCCTTAGCAAGTAATGTTGCCTTCACTTATTTCAATGCTTCAAGTATAGATTTTGAAGATGTATCACTGGCAAGTGTAAACTGGTATGGTGTTACAGAAGAATTTAATGACATACAACCTGTTGAAATCGGTTGGGGAAGATATCTAACAACAAGTGAATTCGGTTCAGGCGCTGCTGCAATGGTCATGGGATATAATGTGGCTGAAAAATTATTTGATAAAGCTGAAGTTGCTGTTGGTAAGATTGTGATGATTAAAGGCAGGAACGTAAACATCATTGGTGTGGTGAAGAAACAAGGACAAAACTTAATTGGTGGGTGGGATTTTGATAATGTAATTATTAT